>JADGNS010000770.1 GCA_017883355.1 Candidatus Solibacter sp. | reverse complement strand
CTGCCCCACAATTTGCGCGGAAGGGTCTCGGGATCCAAAGTGAGTGGCTTTGGGCCGACGCCTGCCCCACCGAGGCGCCCGATGACCTGTTCGAAGCGCCGGCGATGTGCTCCCGGTGGATGTCCGCCCCGGCGGCAGATCCGGTATCCGGAGCTTGCCGGCAGGCATCCAGTGAGCCTGCTATTGCGGCGCCGGTAGCGCTGAAGAGGCCCGATTTCGCCTTGTCCGCCGCCGCCCCGCGGGTGCCGGGAATTGCCGTGCCGCAGTCGATCGCGTTCGCCGCGCCGGTCATGGCCGCCACCCGGCCCAGTGCGGCGAACGCGCCCGTTATTCCGATCCGCCAGGAAACGCAGATTGTGCTTCCCGCCATGCCGCGGGCAGCCCAAGAGCGGGTCGCGGCGGCGAAGCCGGCTTCCCTGCCCGCTCCGGAAGCCGTGGAATCGTTCCTGGTTGCCGCGCAGGCCGCGGAGCCGGTATCGGTGGAGCACGCGGCAGTGTGCAGCGTGGAACCCGCCACGCCCCCGGCTGTTCTGGAACCCATGCCGGCCATCGGCGGACCGGTTGCAGGCGCGGCGCCCGCAGCGCTGGAATCTCTCCTCGTGGCCTCAGTGGCCGCCCCCATGGCCCCCGCGGCGGCGGCGCGGATGCTGCCCTTCGCGTTGGCGGCCAACCTGCAAGTCACGGTGGCGCGTTCCGATGCACGGCGTCTGGCGCCGCCGGCGTGCCAACCGGATGCGGCCGCACCCAGACTGATGGTGCCGCAACCGATCGCCACATGGGCGGTAGCGCCGCCGGCCCATGCGCGGCCGCTTCTGGAGCCGGGCCTCCCGCACCCCGATCTGCTGCCCATCGAATTCCACACCCATCGGCCCAGCGGCGCTCCGTCCGCCCGTCCCGAGCGGATTTTGCCGCGCCCCAGGCTCCAGCCGCCCAACTTCCGGTTGCGCCCGATCCTGGAAAAGCTGGAAGAACCCGCCCCGCAGCCAAAACCCGTGCGCAAGGAACCGGATTGCGTAAACATCCTGAAGATGCCGGGGGCCAAGCGGCCGCCCAGCGTGCTGATGGTCGCGGGACGGGTGGCGGCCGGATTCGTGCTGGCGGCGGGACTGTGGTTCGGCGCGACCAGCATCCACGGGGACCGGCGGCTGGCCGTCCGGGAAGAAATCTTCTCCAGCGGCGCTGCCCTTTCCGCCAATGACGCGAGTTCGGTAAGCATGCCAAACGGCGGCGCGCCGGCCCAGCCCAAGCCGTCTGGACCCGTCGCGTGGGTCCGGCAAGCCATCGCCAACCGCGCCGCCCTCAAGATCGCCGAGAACTTCCACGGCATGGAGAATTGGAATCGCGGCACGAACGGAGATGCCGCCGGATGGTCGCGTCATCCCGATGGCTACATGAGCACCGGGGCGCTGGCCCTCTTCCGTCCAACCCTGAAGTTCAAGGACTACCGCATGGAGTTCTTCGGCCAGATCGAGTCCAAGAGCATCGGCTGGACGGTGCGCGCCACGGATGACCGGAACTACCACGCCATGAAGCTCACCGTGGTGGAAGCCGGCATGCGCCCGTTCGTCGCCCTGGTGCAGTACAACGTGGTAAACGGCAAATCCGGACACCGCACGCGGACGCCGCTCAATGTGATGGTGCACAATAACCGGCCCATGCAGTTGGCGGTGGATGTCCGCGGCAACCGGCTGGTCACATCGATCGACGGCGAGGAAGTGGATTCGTTCATCGACAACACCCTGGTGGCCGGAGGCGTGGGCTTCTTCAGCGAAGCCGGAGAACGCGCCCGGCTCTACTGGATGAGAGTTTCGCGCAATGACGACTTGCTCGGCCATATCTGCACCATGCTCGCCGATGTGGCCGGCACGGGGAGTTCGGCCGAGGTGCGGAAGCCGGAACTTCCCGGCGGCGCGCCCGCACCCGGATTGCCCGGAGATGGGGACGCCGGCACGCTGGCGGCGGTAGGGGCGGGACTGCCGTACCTGCGTGGCGCCCGGAAAGCAAGATTTTTTAGGACCTGGAGAAGTTCACCATGGAATACGTAAGCGGAAGCCAGACTAACGGAATGCCCATACCACCCGGCCTGACGGCCATCACCGACCTCAGGGGGCAAAAGCGCGCCACCAAGACGCTTTCCAAAGCGGTGGCGCTGCACCTGGAGGGCAAACTCGAAGCCGCCGGACGGCTCCTCTCCAAGGCGATCGAAGACGGCGACGGAGAGATCGGGTTGTATGCGGCCCTCGGCCACATCCAATACGAGATGCACGATTACGAAGGCGCCGCGCGCACCTACGCGGCACTGGCAGAGATCGACCCGAAGCATCGCACGGCGAGCTACAATCTGGGCGTTTGCCACGGCAATCTCAAGCATTGGGACGAGTCGGCCGAGGCGTTCCAAGCCGCCTGCGACGCCGGCGCCCAGCGTCCCGAGACTATGCTCGGCCTGGGCATTGCGCTGATCCACGCCGGCCGCCCCGCCGAGGCGCTCATGCCGCTGGAGAAATACCTCAGCCTCTATCCCGAACATGAACAGGCGCTCTTCGGCCAGGCCGTGGCGCTACAGCAGACCGGCAAGCACGCCGAAGCCGTGGAACAGTATCGCAAGGTGCTGGCACGCAATCCGCGCTGCGAAGAGGCGCTCTCCAACCTGGTGGCCATGTTCCTGGACAAGCAGGATCACCCCAGCGTCCGCCGCTACGCCGAGATGCTCCGCGAGATCCAGCCCGATTCGCCGGCGGCCACCGAGGCCCTTGCCTCGCTGGCCTTTCAGGACGGAGACTACGCCGCCGCCGCCAAGCACTGCCGCGCGCTGGCGGAGTCCGCGCCGGACCGCTTCGAACACTGGTTCAACCTGGGCGTGGCGTGTCACAAGATGGGCAATTACGAAAGAGCCGCCGAGGCGTACCGGCAGGCCGCCAGCCTGCAACCCAGCAATGCGCAATCCCACCTCAACCTGGGTGTGGCGCAGCAGGAACTCAACGACCTGGCGGGCGCCCGCGCCAGCTATGAAACCGCCCTCACGATCGACCCCGGACAATCCGGCGCGCTGTGGAATCTCGCGCTCGTGCTGGAGCAGCAGGGCGAACGCCAGTGGGCCGAAAAGCTGTATGCGCGCATCAATGAGGATGCGCCCGAATGGTGCGACGCCAGCTTCCGCCTGGGCTACCTGCTGCTGTTGCGCGGCGACTACGCCAACAGCGCCGGAGCTTTCCAAGCCTGCCTGATGCAGCGCGCCGACTGGCCCGAAGCCCATCTGAACGCCGGCATCGCCTACGCCCGCAGCGGCAATGCGGAGGCCGCCCGCAAGAGCTTCCAGGACGCGCTGATGCTGCGCCCCGATTCCTCCGACGCCGTCCGCGGCCTGGCCGCCATCGCCCTGGAGCAGAAAGATTTCGACGACGCCTACGAGCAGCACCGCCGTCTCATCGAGTTGGGCGAGCACGGCCCCGAACTGTTCTACAACGCCGGGCTGATCTGCCAGAAGCGCGGCCAGACCGAGGACGCGGTTAGGTTCTACCAGCAGGCGTTGGACGAAGACCCGCAGTTCGCCGAAGCCCTGCTGAATCTCGGGCACGCCCTGATGTCGCTCGGCCAGGAAGACGACGCGCGCAGTTTCTGGCGCCGCGCCATCCGCGAAAAGCCCGAACTGGCGCAGACCTATTTCGAACCGCC
>JADGNS010000769.1 GCA_017883355.1 Candidatus Solibacter sp. | reverse complement strand
GGATCCATGACGGCCACACCATCGCTCTGTACTTTTCGTTGCACAACACCGAGACAGGAGAATATCTGGAGGGTCCGCCGCAGAAGGGCGAAGGCAAATTCCAGCCGCTGGCCGAACACTTTCTTAGAATCCTCTCCACAGAAACGAGCTTCGCCCCTACCACTCCCCTGCGCTACGCGGACATCACCACCACTGCTGGGATGACGGGCCGCATGACCGTCGTGCAGGGCCTCTATCGCGACTTCAAGATCCCCACCTTCCTGATGGAGCAGCGGATTTCACTAAATCCCAAGCTGGGCCACCTGCCCGAGATCCCCGACCGGATGGCGTTCGGCGCGCAGTTGGTGGGCGCGATCGCGAAAGCAGTGCTCGATGTCACTGCAAATTAACATGGTCCTGGAGTTCAAATCTCGGCAGCCCGACCAAATTCAATCAATCGTCTGCAACCGCCAGTTCCTCATGGCTGTCAGTTTGCACCCAATGACGCCTGCACGAACTTCACCAGGTCGGCGTGATACTTGTCCGCCGAGGGCCGGTCGATGTAGACCATGTGGCCGGCCTCGTAATAGCCCAGTGAAATGTTGTTCTTTTTGATTTCGTCCGATGCCTTCAGGTGGGCGATGGTCCACTCCACGGGGAAGAAGGGGCAGGCGAAATCGTAATATCCCATTCCCACGAAAAGATGCATGTGCGGATTCTTGGCGAGACCGTTCTCCAGGTTGACTACCGTATTGTATTCGCCCGACCACGGCGGCGCGTTCCCCGAGACGTAATAAAGGTTGTCATTCTTGTAGTTCAGGTCGTTGCGCACGTAAGCCTCGAACGCGGTGAGGAAACAGTTTTCGATGTTGGCGTTGCTGTAATCGAAACTCGTATTGGTGGCGCCGGCATCCAGTTGGTAGCCGGCAAAGCGCGAATCCAGCCGCGACGTCATCAGGTGCCGATCGCGCAGCAGTTCGGTGCTGAACGGCCCCAACGGGACGCGCAGGTCGAGCGCATCGATGAAGGGCTTGGAGAGCCCCGTGTACCGCGCCATGTTGGTCAGCACCTTGTCGCGCTGGGCTTGCGTGGCACGCGCGCCATCGAACAGATATTCCAGGTATTCGCCCGAGGCAAATTCGCGCGCCTGCTTGGCCATCTGCTCCACCGAGAGCTTTTGCAGATCGGGCGCCAGCTTCTTGTGATAATGCGCGGTCATGATTTCGGTGGGCAGCGTGCTCAACTGGCGCTGTTCGCCCGCGCTGGCGTTAGAGTCGATGACCGCCGACAGCAGCATCACGCCGTTAATGGGAATGTCGCGGTCGGTCAGGTAGCCGGCCAGTCCCGCCGCGCGCGTGGTGCCGTAGCTCTCTCCGCCGACGAAGAGCGGCGAGCCCCACAGGTTGTATTCGTTCAGAAAACTGCGGATGAACTCGCCGAAGGCGGCCAGATCGTTCTCCACTCCCCCAAAGTCGGGACCATAACCGGGCTTATCCGGGCGGCTGAAGCCGGTGCCCATGGCGTCGATGAAGACCAGATCGCCGGTATCCAGCAGGCAGTTGGGATTGTCGATGTAGGTGTACGGCGGCGGCGTTGCCAGGCCGTTCGGCTCCATCTTCACCATCTTGGGGCCAAAGGCGCCCATGTGCAGCCAGACCGTGGCCGCGCCCGGTCCGCCATTGAACAAGAACCAGACCGGCCGTTTGGACTTGTCGGTGACGCCGTTCTTGGAATAGTAGATGTAGAACAGATGCCCCTGGCTTACGCCCGTAGTGGCATGGCGGATGGGCATGAATCCGACGCGCGCGGTGTACTGGATGGTCTCGTTGTGCAGCGTGATCTGATGCTCCGTTGCGATGGGCTGCGCGGGGTAGGCGATCGGCTGCATCTCTTCCAGGTTGTAATTGAAGCGGTAGAAGCCGTTGGTCGCGGTGGCGGCGCCGCCCCGGCCCTGTGCGAACGCTCCCACGCCCATGGCAGCGATGAGGATGAGGAAAATGCAAAGCTGGTGGTGAAATCGCAAGTGAACTCTCATGGCATTGCTCCTTGGTTGCGCCGCTTATTAGCGCGTCTGTGCGGCCCCTTCGTTGACGAACCTGGTCAGGTCGCCCTGTAGTTTGGCCAGCGCCTTGTTGTCGACATAGGTCATCAGTCCGGCCTCGTAATGACTGACGGTGATGTTGTGCGCGCGGACCTCCGGCGATACGTTCAGGTGAGCCAGGGTAAACTCGGCCGCATAGAACGGCGCATTGAGATCGAAGTAGTTCACGCCCACGAACAGACGCAGGTTGGGGTTGCGGGCGAACGCGCTGGAAAGGCTGGCGTCGTCGTTTGCGGTGGAGGTGAAAGCGCCGACGCCGCCGCTCGACAGGTAGAAGATTCCGTTGCTGTTGCCGTTGAAGGTAAGTTCGCGCCGCAGGTAGGCTTCATAAGCAGCCTGGAAGCCACCGGCGAGATTGTACTGATTGAAGTCAATCGGAGCGCTCACTGGGGCGCCAAAGCCCCCGCCGCCGCCCCCGCGCCCGCCGCCGATCACGGGCGGTGTAAAGCCGCTCACCCGCGCATCCGAGGTCGCGAGTCCACGGTGCTGATCGCGCATGAGTTCGGCGTTAAAGCGGTCCAGCGTAATGCGCAAGTTGTTGTTGGCGACGAAGGCCTTGGAGAGCCCGGTCAGCCGCGACAGGTTGGCGACCACCTTGGTGCGTTCCTCCGGCGACATGCGATCGCCCTTGTAGAGCGCGTGCAGATACTCGCGCGAGGCAAACTGGCGCGCTTGTCCGGAAATCTGTTCGGCGCTCATGGCGGTCAATTCCGGCGCCAGCTTCTTGTGGTGCCAGGCGGCCATGATCAGGCTGGGCAGCAGCGTGATGTATTGCTCATCGCCGGCCACAGCGTCGGCACTCATCGTCATCGATAGCAGCACCACGCCATGCACCGGGATCTGGTGTTCGTTGAGGTAGGCGGCCAGGCCCGCTACCCGCGCCGTGCCAAGATCCTCGCCCGCCAGAAAGAGCGGTGAATTCCGCCGATTGTTCGTATTGAGAAAACTGCGTACGAACTCTCCGAGTGACGCAACGTCGGCGGCGGTATTCCAAAAACTCGCGCCTCGGGACGGCTGGTCTGGGCGGCTGAATGCCGTGCCCACCGGATTCACAAAAACCAGATCCGCCAGGCCGAGCAGAGTATGGGGATTGTCCACCCACCCGTAGGGCGGGAGCCCCGCGGTACCGTCATTCGCCCACTTCATCCGCTTCGGTCCCAGACCGCCGAACTCCTGCCATGTGGCCGCCACGCCAGGCGCGCCACCCAGGAAAAACAACACCGGGCGCACCGCGCCGTCGCTGACGCCGTCTTTGGCATAGCTGGTGTAAAACAGATGGGCTTCCGATTGTCCTGTTGTGGCGTTGCGCAGGGGCATGTAACCGGCGCGCGCCGTGTAGGCAAGTGCTTCCCCGTTGACCGTGATCTTCTGGTGAGTTTCGGTGGGCGGGGCATCGGGAATCGCCGGTCCCGAACCCGCCGTCGTGTCATAGTTATAAAACTCGCTGGCGCCACCACCTGCATCTCCGCCGCGCCCGCCGCGCCCCGCCCCTCCAGCAGGCGCACTTGCCGGCGCCCCGGCGGGCGCTCCGGCCTGTGGCGCCGCGGCGGCCCGGCCGGCACGACCGCTGCCGCCCTGGCCCCAGGCAGTACACGATAT
>JADGNS010000768.1 GCA_017883355.1 Candidatus Solibacter sp. | reverse complement strand
GGCTTTGGACGGCGATGCCGAGGTGGTCAATGGTGGGGGCAGAGGAAGATCGCTCCCTCACGGTCGCGCCTCGGATTGTGTTGATGTGTTCAATGGCGGCGACCAATTCGGGGATGCCTTTGCCTTCGGTCGCCACAGTATGAAGGATGGGGCAGGCGAAGCCTTCGGCGTGAAGTTCCAGCTCCACGCGGTCGGCGCCGGGGTGATCGCTCTTGTTGACGACGAAGATATCGGCGATCTCCATGATGCCGGCCTTGATGGCCTGGACGTCGTCGCCCATGCCGGGCACCAGCACGACCACCGTGACCTGCGCGACGGAGGTGATCTCGATTTCGTCCTGCCCCACGCCGACGGTTTCGATGATGACGTAATCCTTGCCGGCGGCGTCCATGAGGCGCGCCAGATCGGCCGTTGCGCGGGCGAGTCCGCCCATGGTGCCGCGGGTGGCCATGGAACGGATGAAGATGCCGGGGTCGGCGTGGTGCTGCTGCATGCGGATGCGGTCGCCCAGGATGGCGCCGCCCGAGGTGCGGCTGCTGGGGTCCACCGCGAGAATGGCGATGGTCTTCCCCTGCCGTCGCAACTCCGCCGCGAGAGAGTCCACCAGCGTGCTCTTGCCCGCGCCGGGCGGGCCGGTGATGCCGACGATGCGGGCGTGGCCGGCGGCAGGCTCCAGTTCGCGCAAGGTCTCCAAGGCTTCGGGATCGCGGTTCTCGATTGCGGTGGCCAGACGCGACAGCGCGCGCGTGTCCCCTTCGCGGATTTTTCGCGCCAGTTGGGTCATCAGCTCTTGAGTAATTGCCGGGCGATCACCAGGCGTTGGATTTCGCTGGTGCCTTCGCCGATGGTGCACAGTTTCACGTCGCGGTAGAACTTCTCCACCGGGTAGTCCTTGATGAAGCCGTAGCCGCCGTGGATCTGTACGGCCTCGCCCGCGATGCGCACGGCGGCTTCGGAAGCGAAGAGCTTGGCCATGGCAGATTCCCGGGTGACCCGCATCCCGCGGTCCAGCATCCAGGCGGCGCGATAGTTGAGCATGCGGGCGGCATCGATATCGACCGCCATATCCACCAGCTTGTGCTGGATCGCCTGGAACTCCGAGATGGGCCGGCCGAACTGCTTGCGCAATTTGGAGTACTTGAGGGCGGCGTCGTAAGCTCCCTGGGCCATGCCGAGCGAGAGGGCGGCGATGGAGATGCGGCCGCCATCGAGCACTTTCAGGCTGGCCACGAAGCCGTCGTTCAATTTGCCGACGAGTTGCCCGGGCGCGAGGCGGCAGTTTTCGAAGATGACCTCGCCGGTGGCGCTGGCGCGAAGACCCAGCTTATTTTCCTTCTTGCCGCAGCGGAAGCCGGGGGCGCCTTTTTCGATGGCGAAGGCCGAGATGCCGTGCTGCGCGGCGGCGCGATCGGTGACCGCCATGGCCACGCAAAGATCGGCGTAGTGGGCGTTGGTGGTGAAGGTCTTGGACCCGTTGAGCACCCACATGCCGTCTTCCAGTTCGGCGTGGGTGCGCGTGCCGGCGGCGTCGCTGCCCGCCTCGGGCTCGGTCAGCGACCAGCAGCCCAGCCATTCGCCGGAAGCCAGCTTGGGAAGATAGCGCAGCCGCTGCTCGTCGCTGCCCATCTTATAAATATGGTTGGCGCAGAGCGATGTGTGGGCGGCCACGATGATGCCCACCGAGCCATCCACGCGGGAGAGTTCTTCAATGATGATGGAGTACTCGATGTATCCCAGCCCGCCGCCGCCCAGTTCCTCCGGGAAGATGGCGCCCATGTAGCCGAGCTTGCCGAGTTTGCGGATGACTTCGGCCGGGAAGGTCTGCGCCTCGTCCCACTCCATCACGTGGGGCGCAATCTCGCCTTCGGCGAATTCCCGAACTGCCTTGCGCAGTTGGATCTGTACCGGGGTGTACTCGAAATCCACGGTGTCGCCTTAGACGATCTCTTCCTTGACGGGGTCCCATCGGACGGTGCGCTTCTGCCGGTAGCTTTCCACCGCCATGCGGCAGGCGATGGAAATGCGGAAGCCGATTTCGAACGGGCAGTTGGGCGGCGCGCCGCCGCGGATGGAATCGAGGAAGTTCTGCATGTGGGCCTTGGGATCGCTGCGCGTGACGCCGGTCATCTCATTGCCGTCTTTTCGATTGACCTTCTGGGGGTAGTACTTGATGGTCTGCGGGGTGTGGGAGATGGTGCCGTTATCGCCGAGGGCGTCCTCGGTGACGCGCAATTGATCGTTGCCGAAGCCGGAGTCCCAGGTGTAGAGCAGTTCCTCTTCGTGCTCCATGCTGACGTTCATGGTGTCGGGCACTTCGCGGCCATCCTTCCAGAGGTAGATGCCGCCCACCATGGTGACCGCGCGCGGAATCTTGAGATCCATCACCTTGTACCAGAAGGAAAGCTGGTGGCACATATTCTCGTAAACGTTGCCGCCGGAGTAGTCCCAGAAAAAGCGCCAGTTGATGTAGCGGTTGGCGTCGAAATCCACCGGTTTGGAGTCGCCCAGGAAGCTCTTCCAGATGATGTTCTCCGGCGTCATGTCGGGATAGATGGGCCGCGACCACTGGGGTTTGCCGTGCGGCGTATTGCGGTACATGTGGCCGTGGATGGCGGTGATCTTGCCCATCAGCTCGGGCTTGTTGAAGTTCATCGCGTCGGGGATGGCGCCGGTGGAGGTCCACTGATGGCCGATCTGCACGGTATGCTTGCCGGCGTCCTGCTGGAAAGCCGCGCGCATGCGTTTGGCGTGGTCCACGGTGAACGCCATGGTCTTTTCCTGGTAGACGTGCTTGCCACTGGCGAGGGCGGCGGTGAAGTGCTCACCGTGGAGGTGCTGCGGGGTGGCGATCAGGACGGCGTCGATATCCTTGTCGTCGAGCAGGCGGCGATAGTCCAGGTAGGTCTTGGCGTTCGGCGCGATCTTTTTGACATCTTCCAGGCGGCGGGTATAGACGTCGGCGGCGCCGATGCAATCCACGTTCTCGCAGGCGAGCGCCTGCTGGAGGATCTCGGTGCCGCGAGCCCCGGGACCGATGATGCCCAGGCGGACGCGCTGGCTCGCGCCGAGGGCATTGCTGCCGGCCAGCGTGCCGGCCAGACCGGTAGCGACATTGCCGATGAAATTACGGCGAGACTGCATGGGAAACGGACTCCTTGGACGTAACCCCAATTATATACGGTCGCGATGCGGAGGCTGAGGTCGGCAAGATGGGGGCGGTCCGCAGGGGTTTGGTATGCGGCAGGTGCCGGGTTCGTTTAGATCGGCGTAAGAGGTGTATTTTGTTCGGGTTGGCGTCCAAAATGGGTTCGTTTGGTAAATTACCCTCGTTTGCGGGGGAGGGCGGCCCTGTGGAGCGTGCCGGGTGGGCGCGATTGACTACGAGTTGTTTCCTGGAGACGGGTCTGGTGGTGCGTGACATGAGGTCCTTCCGCTTTGAGCTATAGCATGGGGAAGGGGTGCAGTCTGAAATTGGGTCAGGTCAAGTGGCTAGGGGGAAAGGAGTTATTTTTGTGGGGCGGCGGTGAACGATACGGGGTTTCTTATGTTGCCGGGTTCTGTTTGACAGGGCGGGGCATGGCAATTAGAGTGAGAACAGGTTGCACACGACCCAAGGAGACATGGCCCGTGACCGGAATTCAGTTCATCACCGACGCAAAAGGCCGCAAGACGGCGGCGGTCATCGACCT
>JADGNS010000767.1 GCA_017883355.1 Candidatus Solibacter sp. | reverse complement strand
ATTTCTCCACCCATGATCAGCCGGACCGCATTGGCGAGCGTGCCCGGAGAATTGTGTTTGAGGAAGATGCCCGACGCCCCGAGGTGCAGCGCGGAGGACGATTCCTTGGCGGTCATGCCGGCCGTGACCATCAGGACCTTTCCTGTATAGCCGGCCCGACGAGCTGAAGATATGAAGTGACTGCCGTGATCTTCGCCGAGATCGTAATCCAAAAGAACGATATCGACCGGCTTCCGGCCGACGGTTTCGAGCGCTTCGGCCACGGTGCCGCAACCGGCTACGACTTCCAGGTCCGGCTCCAACGCCAGGAGCCGGCTTAGTCCGTCTCGAAACAGAATGTGGTCATCGATCAACAACAGCCGTATTCGTTCCATTCCCGCCTATCCGTTCCATCGGCAATTCGTCGGCGCCGGCCACGGCCAGTTCGATGACAAAGGAACACCCTGGCATCGACGGGTCGTGCCGCAGCTCGCCGCGGAAAGAGCGCACAAAAGCGCGCGATATGTACAATCCCAAACCGGTTGATTCGGCGCCCTGCTGGAAAGGCTGAAAGAGCTTGGGGACCGAGCTGATCCCCGGCCCGGTATCGGTGACTCTGACCGATACTGCGCCTTTGCCAGCCGATGCCGAGATGTCGATGCGCTTCACGTCGGCATCGCGCAGCGCGCGCTCGCTATTCTTCGTGAGGTTCAACAGGACCTGCAAGAGCCGGTGGCGGTCGGCCCAGACGGGAGGGAGTCCGTCGGGGATGTCCCAGTGCACGGCAATGTCGGCTTCGTGGCAACAGGGTTCGAGAACGATTCGCAGGTCGTCCAGCGCTTCGGAGAGATCGATGGTACCGGCCTGGGGACTCTTGGAGCTTTGGGTCAGTTCCATGGAGGCGATCCGGTTGAGGGTTTCCACCAGAGCGCCGAGCGCCTCGAAATCCTGATTGCCGCTGAGGGCACCACTGCGAACGAGGTTCTCGTGCATGATGGTGATGGCGCCGCAGACGTTGCGCACTTCATGCGAGACCGCGCCTACGAGAATTCGCGAGCCCGCCAGGAGCTGCTCCAGATTCGCCTCTTCGCGGTCCCGCAAGTCTTCGGAGGCGTCCACCACCATGGCGGCCAGTCTTGGCCCCGCGGCGGTGTTGTAGGTGGAGAAAAACACGTTGGCCAGGAAGACTTCGCCGCTGCCCCGCACGCCGCGGCACTGCATTTCGGTGCGGAAGGTTTGGCCCGGCTCCGACGGCGACACACGTCCCAGCGCGGGGATGTAGATGCGGATCGACTTCCCCGGCAGTTCTCCCTGGGCCAGCCCCAATAGGCGGTAGGCCGCCGAGTTCGCCCGCAAAATCAGGAAGTCCGCGCCCATGGTGAGGATTGCGGCGGGACTGCTCTCGATGAGGAATTCGAGCTGTTCTTCGGCTTCGCGCCGGGCGGTGGCTTCCGACTCGTAGCGGTGGCGGTCTTCGGCCTCTCGCCGGCTGCGTCGGGTGACTTCGCAGGAGAACAGACCGCTGCCGGCCAAGGCCGCGAAGACCAGAATGTCCTGCGGGAGGAAGGTGGCGACGGTAAACGGGAAGGGATCGAAAAAATCGGAAAGCACGGTACACACCAGCGCGGTGAGGACGACTTGCCACCGCGACAGGACGGTACCCGCCAGGAGAATGGGCAAGAGGTAGAGGAAGGCAAAGGCGAAGTTGAGGTCCACGCGCCAATCGATGATGGCGATCGCAACGATGAGCAGGCCTGCAATGGCTACTCGCGGTGATCCTTCCATGCGGCGGAAAGGCATTCTGACGGGGCCTCTACCCGATTCTAGGGTGAATCGGCATCGCGGGCCAAGCCCTCTGCCAAAAGATAGGCCGGCTTGTGCCAAAAGATAGGCGTCCCTGACGGCCCGAACCGCATAAATTCAAAGAGAGGAGTTTAATGCCGGAGGAGAAATGCAGCGCCTGACGCGGTGCGTGTGGATTGTGGCGGCGATGGCCGGTGCCGTGCCAAGTGGGGCGTTCGCGCAGAAGTCGCTGACCTGGCAGCAGGTGAAAGAGCAGTTCGAAGCCGCCAATCCGACGCTGCGGGCGGGACGCATCGGCATCGACGAGGCGAAGGCCCAGGAGATCACGGCCCACCTGCGTCCCAATCCGGACCTGACGACCACGTTCGATCAGATCGCCCCGTTCAATGCGAACCCCTACCGTCCGCTGGGAAGCGCGCTGCCGCTGGTCTCGGCCAGCTATCTCCACGAACGCGGCGGCAAGCGGGAGTTGCGGCTGGAGAGTGCGCAGAAGGGCACGGCGGTGGCGCAGTCGCAACTGGCGGACCAGGAGAGAACGCTTCTGTTCAGCCTGCGCAATGCGTTCGTGCAGACGCTACAGCAGAAATCCGTAGTAGCACTGGCCACCGAGAACCTGGCGTATTACGACCGGTTACTGGGCGTCAGCGGCGAGCGATTCAAAGCGGGCGACATTGCGCAGGTCGATCTGGACCGCCTGGAACTGCAGCGCGTGCAGTTCGAAACTGATTTGCAGTCGGCGCAGGTCAACTTGAGGACCGCCAAGATTCAATTGCTGACGCTGCTCAACGACCGGACGCCGATCGAACAGTTCGACGTGACGGGGCCCTTCGAATTTACCGAACAGATCCTCTCGCTGGACGAACTCCATCAGACCGCGCTGGCCAACCGGCCGGACGTGAAGGCCGCCATGCAGGCCGTTGACAAAGCCAAGACGGACTACCGGCTGGCGGTGGCCAACGGCACCACCGACCCCACGTTCGGCATGGATCTGGGGCGTAATCCTCCGATTCCGGCGTACCTCGGCTTCAGCGTCACGGTGCCCTTGCGGATCTTCGATCGCAATCAGGGGGAGAAGGAGCGGACGCAACTGGACATCCGGCGTAACGAGCGGCTGCAGGAGGCCAACCAGGCGCAGGTGTTCGGCGACGCCGATTCCGCCTACGCCACTTTGAATAGCAGCCGGGGCCTGTTGCGCGCGTACAAGAACAAGTATCTCGACCAGGCCACGCGGGTGCGCGACACGGTTTCGTTTTCGTATCAGAATGGCGGAGCTTCGTTGCTGGATTTTCTGAACGCGCAGAATGATTATCGCAGCGTGCAGCTCAACTTCTTGAATCTGGTGGGCGCCTATATGACTGCGGCGAGTCAGTTGAATATGGCGGTGGGGGCGGAGGTCATTCGATGAAAGACGCGCTGAGGTTTGTGATGCCGGAACCAAACGGGGAGACGATTTCAACGCAGAGACGCAGGACCCGCAAGCGGGTACCCCGCAGAGGAAAGCGCAGAGAAGACTGGCACAAATTCCGCTCGGGGAGTGGTTTGTGGGTAACGGGCGCCGCTGTTGTGTTGGCCAGTATGTTGGCGGGGTGTTCGCGCGAGGCGGTGAATGCGGCAGGGTCGGTAGCGCCTGCTCCGACTGTGGAATCGGTGCCGGACCGCAACGTGATTACGGTGGCCAACCCGGAGCGTTTCCCCGTGGCACAGGCAGTGGCGCGGCACGAATCCGACCAGATTCTGGCCAACGGCACAGTGGCGGCCGATGTCAGCCGCTCCTATGCAGTGAACGCCCTTTCCTCGGGCCGCGTGGTGGATGTCAAAGCCCGCCTGGGCGACGACGTGCAAAAAGGGCAGATGCTGCTCACCATGACCAGCCCGGATATGTCGCAGGCATTCTCCGACTTTCAAAAGT
>JADGNS010000766.1 GCA_017883355.1 Candidatus Solibacter sp. | reverse complement strand
CGTTCTTGCCCGCTTCGAGCCTGGCCAGCCAGGCGTCGGCTTCCCGGGCGGTGACGTGCTGGCCGGTGGTCTGATAGTCGGCCCATGCAGCCAGCGCGTCCTGCCGAAGTTGTTCGCGCTTCTCCTCGCGTTCCAGATACTGCTCGACGGCTTCGCGCATGACCCAGTGCGGCGACCGGCGACGCGCCGCGGCGAGCCGATGGACACGTTCTTTTATCGCGCTATCGAGCTTCAGGCTGGTTGTAGAGTGTGTCGCCATCGCGAGTGCTCCAAGGTGTTACCTGGTACAACCATAGCACGGACGTTGTACGGCCAGGGCCGGAATCGGGTGGCGTTTAGCGCCCCCGTGGCACCAGGGTGAACCGCTCCACGCGAACGCGCACATTTTTGTCGCGGTCGAGTTCCGGACGCTGAAACAGAATTCGGATCGCGTGCACCAGTAGCCGTCTCCCCGTGTGCGGCACCTGAAACTCCAGGGTCTCTTCTGGCGTCGGATTCATCCCCATCAACTCGGTCCCACCGTCTTCCACGCGTCCCTCGGCGACTAACTGCATCGAGGCCAACACCGGCATGGCCTCCGTGCTGGTCAGCGCCACCAACACCTTGCCGCAATACGTCAGGTCGATCTGCGGCTCGAACGTCTGCACTGCCACGGTGTCCATCGGCCCCCCGTTGGTGGTCCCGTATAAGCCCTCCAACGGCGTTCCCGTCTTCACGATCGCCCCGGCGGGCAGGGTCCGCGAACTCGTGCGGTACAACTCATACTCGCCGGTAAACGGAATCCCGAGCGGCTGCGTGGAGGAAAGCTGAAGGCGCGCGCCGGGCACGATCAACGGGGGCCTCAGTGCCCGCTTTGGCCAGGGACGCAGCACTACGCCGGGAACGCCCTTCCGTGCCAGCGGCCCGATGGCGGGACCTGGATCCACCACCCGGGTGACGACCGTTTTGGCAGCCCGGGAAGCGGCCTTCGCTTGCGCCACCGGCGCGGGCGGTACATGTGCCAATCGCTGCAGTACCCGCCTCGTCATTCCCGGCGCTTCAGGCGGTTGACCGATATCGATCACCGGTGGCTCTGGCACCGGGCCCTCCTGCACGATTTCGGTATGCAGCAGCACGGCGGTCAGCACGACGGTCCACGGCAATGTCAGAAGAATGCCCGCGGCCGCGAACGGCACCCTGATCGCGCTTCTCGCCTCCAGCGCGCCGCGCGCCACCGACATCCCCACCCAGATCGCAGTTACGGTCGCGAACGAAACAGCAGCCAGCAGCGGATACTCCCCGGCGAGCGCATACACGCCGGTCTGTAGCGCCAGCGCGCCGAACATGGCTGCAACCGTATCCCGGGAGAAGAACACCGGCTGCGCCGGTTGATAGCGGAAGAGCCGCGGCTCCGGATGCCTGGCGGCACGCCGCTTTGCCGCAAGCGTCTCGCCTTTCGGCGCGCGGTTCGACGCCAACAGACGGGTGCTGTTGATCACCACCGCCACCCCAACCGCAACCGCTACCGGCCACCGGGACGCCAGCAGCAGCGCCCCCGGGACGAGCCACATGGCGTTCGCCGAAGCCAGCCATGCCTCGGCCAGCAGATCCGACAGCGGTGCCAGCGAAAACGCAAGGTACGCCCCGAAGGTGATCCCTCCAGCCACTGCCCATACCACCAGCACGTAGACCAGCGCCAGTTGGAGTTGTCCCAGCCCCGCCGGAGCCCAGATTACCCATCCGGCAGCCAGAGCCGCGCTCTGCGCCAACAGGTTCAACAACCGGATCACTTTGGGCCGGCTCCGAAACATCTGCTGCTTCGCGGCCACGCTTCAGCATACACTGCCACGCAGTTGGGCCGCGTAGCGAATCAGATATAACGAGCTGCATATTCTAAATGAACCGCCGAACCTGCGAGAACCGTGCTGGAACCGGCGAGAAGCTGACGGGCTACACTGGGAAGCGTACGGTAGACAAGGGGAATGGAAATGGCAAAACTCGAATACTACTCAGTTGTGGTTCCCAACAAGCCGGGAAAAGGCGAGCACGTGCTCAGCGCCCTCAAGGAGGCCGGCGTGAATTTCGTCGCCATCTGGGGCTACCCGGTGGGCAAGAACAAGTCCAAGATCGATCTGGTGGCGGAGGACCCGGCAGGCCTCAAGAAGGCAGCCAAGAAGCTCAAGATCGAAATCGGGAAGAAGCAGACGGCGTTCCACATCACCGGAGAAGACCATCCGGGTGCGGTCGCGGAAGTGCTGGCTAAACTGGCGGCGAAGAAAATCAACACCAGCGCGGTGCAGGCCCTCTGCGCGGGCAACGGACGCTTTGGCGCGCTGGTGCAGGTAGCGCCGGACGACGTCAAGAAGGCTGCCAAGGCTCTGGCGTAACGACGAAGAGAAGGGACAGGCCGGAGGCCTGTCCTACGTTAGAACGTGTACAGCAGCGTGCCCGCGGGCGGCTCCACCGGACCGCCGGCGGTCACGGTGGCCTCGCCTTCCGCATTCACCACGCGGTAGTAGATGCCGGTATCGCCGAGGTACACTTCCAGTTCCGCCGGACGCGGCAGCGTACCCTGAATCAGGGCCTCGCTGAGCGGGTCTTCGATGTATTTCTGCAGCGCCCGCCGCAAGGGGCGCGCGCCGTAACTACGATCTGCGCAGGTCTTCTCCAGCAGGTACTTCGATGCTTCCGGGGTGAGCCGGATCTTGACCTGCTTGGCCACCAGATTCACGTTCACCATGTTCACCAACAGGTCGATGATCTGGATCAGGTCGTCGTCGGTCAGCGACGTGAACAGGATGACTTCATCGAGGCGGTTGAGGAACTCGGGGTTGAACGCCTTCTTCACCTCGCTGCGCACCATGTCTTCGATCTTGGTGGAACCGGCGTCGCCCGCCGGGATGGAGAAGCCCAGGTTGCTGCGCTTTTCCAGGAAGCGCGCGCCCAGGTTGCTGGTCATGATGATGATGGTGTTCTTGAAGTCGACCTGGTTGCCGAGTCCGTCGGTCAACTGGCCGTCTTCAAAAACCTGGAGCAGGATATTGTAGATGTCCGGGTGAGCCTTCTCGATTTCATCCAGCAGGATGATCGAGTAGGGATTGCGCTTGACGCGCTCGGTCAACTGGCCGCCCTCTTCGTAGCCCACGTATCCGGGAGGCGAACCGATGAGCTTCGAGACCGAGTGCTTTTCCATGTACTCGGACATGTCGAAACGCACCAGGCTCTTCTCGCTGCCGAACAGGAACCCGGCCAGCGCGCGCGCCACTTCGGTTTTGCCGACGCCGGTGGGACCCAGGAACAGGAAGCTGCCGGCGGGACGATTGCTCGCCTTCAGCCCGGCGCGCGAACGGCGAATGGCCCGCGCCAGCGCCGAAATCGCCTTCTCCTGGCTGACCACCCGCTTGTGCAACTCTTCCTCGATGCGCAACAGCTTGGCGATCTCTTCTTCCTTGATGGACGTCATGGGGACGCCGGTCCAGCGCGCGACCACGTCTTCGATATCGTCCTTGGTGACGCAACCGGTGGAGGAATCGTCCAGGTTGTACTTTTCGCGGAGCTGGCGCATGTTCTCGCGTTCTTTGCGTTCCTCATCGCTATAGAAGCGCGCCTTCTCGAATTCGTGATTGGCGATGGCGTTCTCCATGCGGTGCACGATGAACTTGATGCGCTTCTGGATGTCGGCGAGATCGGCCGGCAGGGTGGTCTGCCGCAG
>JADGNS010000765.1 GCA_017883355.1 Candidatus Solibacter sp. | reverse complement strand
GCTGCCGGGCGGCCGGCTGCTGGAGCAGCGCGACGTCGCCTGGAACAAGCTCAACGAGATTCCCGGGGTGTCGTGCGTGAAGCCCGAGGGGGCGCTGTACACGTTCCCGCGCCTGGACCCCGAAGTGCATGACATTCACGACGACGAGCAACTGGTCGCCAGGCTTCACGCCCAGGGCCTCGCGAGCATCGCGCGGGATCACAATCTGATTCTTCGCCGAGAGCGTTGCACGGGACATCACTTTACATTTCAACAAAAAGTAAAGGAGGGAGCCCCACCCGTGGTCTGCGGCGATTCGAGGAGGGGTAGGGAGAGCACGCTCCTGAGGTCTGAGTGGTGTTACTCTCGAACCATACCGGGTTTCGGGCAATCGGGTACGATTGCGGGCAACCAGCCACGTTAGGGCGGTGGCTGGAAAGAAAGGAACAAGATGGAATTTACCAGACGAGATTTGGGAAAGATCGCGATAGCGTCCGTGCCACTCTCCATGGCGCTTGCCGCGAAGAGGATCGACTCGAAGTTCGGGGGCGTACAGATTGGAGCCATCACGTACAGCTTCAATCGGATCGCCAGCCCCGATCCGGAAGCCATCATCAAGGCGTATGTGGAGATCGGGCTGGGCGAGGCCGAACTGATGTCGAACCATTGCGAGGCCCTGGCGGGCGCTCCGGCGATGCCGGCGTTCGGCCGCGGCGGCGGTGGCGGCGGTGCGGGCCGCGCTCCCGGTGGAGCGCCTGGTGCGGCTCCCGGTGGAGCGCCCGGCGCAGCACCCGTCACAGCACCGGCCGGCGCGCCGGATCAAGCGGGAGCACGCCGAGGAGGCGGAGGTGGCGGAGGCGGCCGTGCGCCGTTGACCCCCGAGCAACAGGCCGAGCGGGCGGCCGCGATGGAGAAAGTCACGAAGTGGCGCGCCGCGGCGAACGCCAATACCTGGAAGGCCGTCACCAAGAAATTCAACGATGCCGGCATCGACGTCGCCCTGCTCTGCTACAACATGCAGGACAGCATGAAGGACGAGGACATCGAGTACGGGTTCAGCATGGCCAAGGGCCTCGGCGTGAAGGGCATGACCACGAGCACCACCCTCACCATGGCGAAGCGCATCGCGCCGGTGGCGGACAAGCACAAGCTCCTGGTAGGCTATCACGGCCACGACGCCACCAACGACCCCAATCAGACCGCCACGCTGGAAAGCTACGCGACGCTGATGGGGTACGGCAAGTTCAACGGCATCAACCTCGATATCGGCCACTTCACGGCCGCCGGGTATGACGCCGTGGCGTTTATCAAGGAACACCACGATCGGATCACCAATTTGCACGTCAAGGATCGCAAGAAGGATCATGGTCCCAACGTGGCCGTCTGGGGCACGGGCGATACCCCCATCAAGGAAGTGATGCAACTCCTCAAGAAGGAGAAGTACCGTTTCCCGGCGAACCTGGAGCTGGAGTATCCGGTTCCGGCGGATTCGAATATCGTTGCCGAGGCCAAGAAGTGCCTGGCTTACGTGAAGAGTTGTCTGGTATAGTCCGCGGACTAGGAATTCAAGGAGATTGCAATGGCAGTAACGAGACGTCACTTCTTCTATGGCAGCCTGCTGGCCGGCGCGGTTCCGGCCATGGGCTTTGGCAGCACACCATCATTAAAAGCGGCGGGATACAAATCCCCCAACGAAAAACTGAACTTCGCCGCCATCGGCTCCGGCGGACAGGGAGCATCGAACATTTCGGCCGCGGCGCCCACCGAGAACATCGTCGCGTTGTGCGATGTGGACGACCGGCGCGCCGCCTCCACATTCACGCGCTTCGAAAAGGCGACGAAGTTCAAGGACTTCCGGCAGATGCTGGATAAGGAAGGCAAGAACATCGACGCCGTGATCGTGGCCATACCGGACCACATGCATGCCACGGCGGCCATGTGGTGCATGGAGCGCGGCAAGCACGTTTACGTGCAAAAGCCGCTGGTGCGCACCATCTGGGAAGCGCGCCAGTTGCGGGAGGCCGCCAACAAATACAAGGTGGCCACCCAGATGGGTAACCAGGGCTACTCCAACGAAGGAACGCGGCAAGCCGCCGAGATGGTCTGGAACGGCGACATTGGCAACGTCACCGAAGTGCACGCGTGGAGCGACCGGCCGATGTGGCCCCAGGGGCTCACCGAGATTCCGAAAGAGGATCCGATTCCCTCGACCCTGGATTGGGACCTGTGGCTCGGCATGGCCGAAAAGCGGGCGTTCACGGCGGAAGGCAAGACCGAGCCAGACCGCAACGGCGGCTTCTTCTACCAGCCGTTCAACTGGCGCGGGTTCTACGATTTCGGCTGCGGCGCGCTGGGCGATATGGCGTGCCACATCCTGGGCGCGCCCAACATGGCGCTGCACCTTTCGAACCGGAAGGTAATCGGCGTGGAGTGCATTAAGAAGGAAGGAAGCAGTCCGTTCATGTTCCCGAAGGGCTCGGTGATCCGCTACGATTTCGCCGCTTACGGCGACATGCCGGCGCTGAAGATTTTCTGGTACGACGGGCTGAAGGAGACCCCGAAGATCCCGGGCGTTCCGGAAGGCGAGTGGCTCGGCGATCCGCCCAGTCTCCCGGGTGGGGGCGGCAGGGGCGGCGGTCGCGGCGCGGCGGCAGCGGCGGGTGCGCCCGCGGGTGCTGCGCCTGCTGGTGCTCCGGGCGCAGCGCCAGGTGCGCCGCAAGGCGGCGGCGGGCGAATGGGACCCGGCGGGATGCGCGCGGCCGGTAACGATTTCCGCTCCCCGGGCCGTGTTTTCAGCTCGGACGAGTTCGCCGCGCTCAAAGCGGCCACGGCTCCATTGCGCTTCGGGATGCCCGACGGCAGCGTCTTCATGGGCGATAAGGGCATGCTGACCACCGGCACCTACGGTGATGTGACGCGGCTGATACCGGTCGAGAAAATGAAGGACTACCGGATGCCGCCCCCGCTATTGACGCGGTCCCCCGGCCACATGCGCGATTTCATCCGCGCCTGCAAGGGCGGCGACCCCGCATGCTCGAACTTCAACGTGTCGGCGCCGTTCGTGGAATGGATGCTGCTCGGCGTGATCGCGCTACGCCACGAGGGCAAGCTCGAGTACGATCCGGAGAAGATGCGGATCACCAATAACGCCGAGGCCAATAAACTCCTCAAGCCCAACTTCCGTAAGGGCTGGGAGTTCCACGCAGTCAAATCGTAGCCCCATCCCGAAAACGCTCCCTAACGGTCGCGGTTCCGATCCGAGCCGCGACCGTTAGAAGGCGAGAAAAAAACCAGGACCGCCGTTTGGTGGGGCAGGCGCTTTCGCCTGCCAACCAATTTTTTCTCCGATTCTTAGGGAGCGTCCACATAACGTCACGGCAATTTCCCATCCGGCACCACGATCACGTTCACGGATTCGTGGTCGGCGCCCCATCCGAGTCCGAAGCCGATCGCTGCCGGAATGCCCACCGCTAGCGCGGCGCCCAATACCCTCTGCTCGTCATTCTGGACCACCTGGACCACGCCGGCGGCCACCCCGGCGCCGATCGTGCCGCCGATGCTCGCGCCCACCGCGCTCCACAGGTGGCCTTCCTTCCGGGCCAGCGTGAACTGCGTTACCTCGGGCCGCGGAACCACCGCCCTGCCTTTCGGGTAGCCGCGCTTGTTCGAAGTCTTGCGGACGTCCAGCATCAGGGCGTCCTCCTCAACCGACGTCACG
>JADGNS010000764.1 GCA_017883355.1 Candidatus Solibacter sp. | reverse complement strand
AACACCTGCGTGGTTTCCGGCACCAGGATCGGGTAGTCGTACAGCTTCCCCAGCGGCATGTGGACCAGCCCGGAGTCGCTCAACCCCCAGGCATCCGCGCCATCGCTGGTCATCGCGATCTTGGCCACGATGCTTTCCGGCAGTTTGATGCCCAGGCGGATCCCCAGGTTCGTCGGGTCGTTCACCAGCAGCGTGGAGGAAAGCGAAGGCGACGGCGGATTGGTGGTCGCCGCCGTATTGAACGCGCTGTACAGCGTGGCGCCGTCCGGTGAGAAGATGCTGCCCCCCACGTTTTGCGTCGTGTTGATGGCGGAGGTGAAGGTGAATGGTGCGTTGGCGTTATTCTGTTGCGCTACCACGGCCAGCGTGGCCGTGTCGTACATAGTGAATCCGGCCATGAAGCGCGAGCCGTCCGGCGCCATCGAAATCACCGTACTCTGTCCCGCCGTCGTGCGGTTGCGCAGAATCACGCCCGACGCCACTTCGTACACAAAAATATAGGTGCTGCCGGCGGTCGGCGTGATCACCCCGACAATGAAGCTCCCATCCGGGGTGCGCAGTAGTTTGCCTGGGAAGGTGGTGGTCGGCCGGCCCGTCGCCTGGGCCGGAAGCGGCGCCAGCGTCGTGGTCAGCGCCGGCACGGCCACATCGGTCAGAGTCTTGGACACCGGGTCGAATACTTGCAGCGTCTTCTGCGGAACGCCCGACGTCACCCCGGTCCCGGTCATGGCCACCAATACGCGCCCGTCGATGCCCGTCTCCACTCCCTGCGGTGTCGAAGCCAGCGTCTGGCTGTACGCCATGCGGTTCGAGGTCAGGTCGATCGCGTACAGCGCCGAAGGCGGACCGCTCGCCGTCACGTACAGGAAGTTGCCGTCCATCGACATGGCGCCGGCCAGCGGCGTTCTTCCCGTCGGAATCCTGGCGACCACCTGATTTGTCGTGTAGTCCAACACCAGCACCTGGCTCGTCGTATTGCTGACCAGGTACAGTTGGTGCCGCAGTTCGTCCAGCACGATGTCGGAGGGTGTACCGCCCGGCAACTGGATCACATCGCCGAAGGTCGCGCCCACCGCCTGTTGCGCGTGCGCCACTTGCCCCGCCGACAGCCAGAAGCCAATCGCCAGCACACCAACCTGACACCTGTGGTTCATAAACAGTTCTTCCCTTTGGGACGCGGCGGATTTAGCCCTAGTCCAGTGTAAACCCTATTTCCACGGAAAAGTTCCGAACAGTACCCTTCTCCGCGGTCTTCTCTGCGCTGCAATTCATGCCTCCGTGTCCACCCAATCCCGCAACACTCCGCCCCCGCACCGTGTTATAGTCTACAAAATTGAAAGTATTGGTGCGGAATCAAACCCGCGACACCCTCCTGGGTGAAGCCGTGGAAATCGCGGACACTAGTGAAAAGCGTCGTGTCGGCTTGCTCAAGCACACACGGCTGGACCCTGGCTCGGGTCTCTGGATCGTCCCTTGTGAATCGGTCCACACGTTTTTCATGAAGTTTCCCATCGACTTGGTCTACCTCGACAAGCAGCAGAAAGTTCGCAAGGTGAGGCACGCGGTTCCGGCATGGCGGCTGTCGGCCTGCCTTACCGCGCATTCGATTTTGGAATTGCCGGCCGGTACTGCCCAAAAATCCGGTACCCTGCCGGGTGACGAGTTGTTGATCGAGAAGCGGAACGCATGAAATCTCGCTACCTCCCCGCGCTCCTGGCTGCCGTCGCCGCGTTCTCGGTTTCCTGCGTCCATCAGACCCAGGTCTCCAGGACCGCCGCCCCAACCTCCGCTCCCCTCAGTAACTGGGACCGGCAGGTGCGCAACGCCATCGACGCCGGAGACGGGGATCTCCAACTGCGCGCCCTGCGCGAAAAAGTCGCCGCCGAGCCCGACAACATCGCGGTGCGCCTCGACCTCGCCAAGGCCTATGGCGAGCGCGGGTACCACGAAGTCGCCCTCGAAATCAGCCGCCTCGCGGTGGCCCGATTCCCCCAATCCGGCGACGCGCAACTCGCCCTGGTGCGTGACTTGCGCGACGTCAACCGCCGCAGCGAGGCCATCACCTCGCTGGAGGGTTTTCTCAAAGCTCACCCCGAAAGCGCCGCCCCATACTATTCCTGGCTGGGCATCCTGCGCGACGAATCCGGCCTCTGGCCGCTCGGCGAACCGGCCCACCGCAAAGCCCTCGAACTCGCTCCCTCCATCGACTACCTGCACAACAATCTGGGCTACAACCTGTTGATGCAGAAAAAGAACGAGGAAGCCGCCCGGGAATTCAACGAAGCCCTCAAGCTCAACCCCGGCTCCCAAATGGCGCGTAACAATTTGGGGCTGGCGCTCGCCCAATCCAATGCCACCGCCGAGGCGGTGGCCCACTGGCAATCCACCTCCGACCCGGCCACGGCGCATAACAACCTGGCGGCGGTGTGGATCGAAAAAGGGAACTATTCCGATGCCCGCCGCGAACTGGATTTGGCCCTCAGCTATAATAGGGCGCACCCGGCGGCCATCCGGAACCTGGAATTGGTAGCCCGGCTGGACGGCAACCCGGCCACGCTGAAGGTAAAACCGCTGGATACACGCTGGCAACGGTTCAGGGTCGGCGTGCGTAGACTGTTCGTAGGCCCGTTAGACGATTCGCGGAAGGAAGCGCCCAAGAGCGCCTCCGCCCAGTGACAGAGAGAGGAACGATGAAAGCACTAGTCTTAGGTTTTATTCGCGACGAGCAGGGACAGGACCTGGTGGAATACGCGCTGATCGTGGCTGCCGTAGGGCTGGCTCTGATCACCACCGTAAACCAGCTCTCCCAGGGCATCGTCAGCCTGTACCAGAGCATTACGGGCGACCTGTCCAGCATCGGCGCGCAACAGTAGCGCCGGAAGTCCATGTCGCGGCCGGGGGTCCTGCTCCGTTGGTGCGTGCCGGACCTGGCATTTGCCACCGCCTGCGTCACGCTGTTCTACTGCCTGTTCCTCTTCCAGGGATACCAGAAACTGTTTCGCGACTCCGACGCCGGCTGGCACATCCGGACCGGTGAAGCCATTCTGGCCACGGGGACCCTGCCGCGAACCGACCCCTACTCGTTCACCCGCGGCGGCCAACCCTGGTTCGCCTGGGAATGGCTGGCCGATGCCGGGGTCGGCGGCATACATCGCACGTTCGGTCTCCGGGGCGTGGCCGTTTTTTACGCCGCCGCCATCTCCGCCGGGGTCTGGCTTTGGTTTCGCCTCCACTGGGCGTTGGGCGGCAACTTTCTCATCGCCTGCGCCATGGCCCCGCTGCTGCTCTCCACCTGCAACATCCACTGGCTGGCGCGCCCTCACGTGCTGAGTTGGATCTTCCTGCTGCTGGCCGTTTTCCCGCGCAAGCCGAACCTCGTCGTCGTGGCCCTGGTTACCGCTCTATGGGCCAACGTCCATGCCAGCTTCTTCTTCGCGCCCGCGATCGCACTGCTGTTCGCGCTGGAAGACCGCTGGTATCTCAAGGCCGCCGCGGTGGCCGCGCTCGCGCCCCTGCTGAATCCCTACGGACCGCACCTCTACGTCCACGTCTTCCGCTATCTCACCGACACCGACCTGCTGGCGCGCATTGGGGAGTTTCAGTCTTTCGACTTTCACTCTGCCGGCGCCCTGCAGATCATCGCCACGGTCATCCTCGGGGTGATCGGCGGCACCCTTGCCCTCACGCAGAAGCGCCTGCA
>JADGNS010000763.1 GCA_017883355.1 Candidatus Solibacter sp. | reverse complement strand
CAGAGATAAGCGCAGAGAAAACCGCAGAGATAATTGCAGAGATAATTGCAGAGATAAGCGCAGAGCTCATGCCACGACGGCGTCGTGGTGGAATGAGCTGGGAAACCCGCGCAGGCATGCCCCCAGGAATGGGGGCCGCCCAGGAGGGCATCCGGCCTAAAAGGCTACGCTACGGTGCGGCGACGAATCAACGAGTTACGGAGCGGTTTCCGGAGAGAAAACCGTAATGGCTACTCTGCGCTTTCCTCTGCGTACTCTGCGTCTCTGCGGTGAAGAGAGATCATGGACAGCCGTATGACCGCCGGATTCTTTTCGCCGTTGCCTCCGGCACGGACGGGAGTGGCGGATTATGCGGCCGCGCTGCTCACGGAGTTGCGGCGGCATGGGCGGGTGGAGGTGGCGCCGGCGAGGTCGGATGCGGCGCTCTATCATCTGGGGAATAACGGCTTGCACGCGGAGATCTACCGGCGGGCTCTGGCGAGCCCGGGAGTGGTGGTGCTGCACGATGCGGTGCTCCATCATTTTCTTTTGGGCCAACTGAGCCAGACGGAGTATGTGGACGAGTTCGTCTACAACTATGGCGAGTGGAATCGCGGGTTAGGACGCGAGTTGTGGCGGGCGCGCGCGGGTTCGGCGGCGGACGAGAGGTACTTTCGCTATCCGATGCTGAAGCGCGCGGTGGAAGGCGCTCGCGCGGTGGTGGTACACAATCCGGCGGCGGCCGCGGCGGTGAAGGAACATGCGGGTGGGGCGCGCGTGGTGGAGATTCCGCACCTGTTCGCGCCGCCCGAACTGCCCGGCGATGGCGCCGTGCAGCGCTATCGCGCTGCGCTGGGGGTGGAGCCGGGAACGTTCCTGTTCGGGGTGTTCGGATATCTACGCGAGAGCAAGCGTGTGGCGGCGGTGCTGGAGGCGTTCGCGGCGGTGCACGCGCAAGTGCCGCGCGCCGGCCTGCTGGTGGCCGGGCAGTTCGTCTCCACCGACCTGGAGCGTGCCGTGGCGCCGATGTTGACGGCGCCCGGGGTAGTGCGCCTGCCGTATGTGGCGGAGCGCGAATTCTGGCTGGCGGCGCGCGCGGTGGATGCCTGCATCAATCTGCGCTATCCGGCGGCGGGAGAGAGTTCCGGAATCGCGGTGCGCATGATGGGCATCGGCAAGCCGGTGCTCGTGACCGAGGCGAGCGAATCCGCCGCGTTCCCGGAGGATGCGTGCGTGCGCATCGCCGCCGGGCCGGGAGAACGCGACTCGCTGCGCCACCACATGGTTCTGCTAACATCGATGGCAGAGGTGGCCCGTGCCATCGGCCTGCGGGGGGCCGGGCACATTGCGGCGCACCATCGGGTGGAGCAAATCGGTAAACGATATTGGGACCTTCTGTGCGAAAGCTATATCTGATTCTGGCTTGCTGCGCGGGAGCGGCCGTGGCCGCGCAAAAGCCCATCGTGAAATACCTGAGCGTGCCGGTGGCGATGCGCGACGGAGTGCGCCTGTCGGCCAACGTGTTTCTGGCGTCGGAACGTGGGCGGGTGCCGGCGATCCTGGTGCGGACCCCGTACGGCAAGGGCGCGGACATCAGACCAGACCACCTGGCCTTCGTGGAGCACGGATACGCCGTGGTGGTGCAGGACGTGCGCGGGCGGTATGAAAGCGAGGGCGCGTTCCAACCGCTCACACAGGAAGTACACGATGGCGACGACACGCTGAACTGGATCGCGCGGCAGCCGTGGAGCGACGGCAAGATCGGGATGATGGGCGGATCGTACGTGGGGATCGTGCAATGGAAGGCCGCGCTCGCCAACAATCCGCACTTGAAGGCCATCTTCCCGGTTGTCTCCGGGTACGACGACTATCGCGACCGCTATTACTCGGCGGGCGGCGCGTTTAAGCTGGGAAACCGGCTGGAGTGGATGTCGGAGAACCTGCGGGCGCCGGGCTACCAGCGGGATTTCGGCCAGTTCGTGCTGCATCTGCCGGTGCGCTCGGCGGACGTGGCGGCGCTGGGGTGGACGTCGCCCATGTACCGCGAGGTGATGGAGCATCCCGCGTTCGACGCGTTCTGGCGCGCCATCAGCACCAAAGAGCAGCTCGACAAAGTGCGCGTGCCGGTGTTTTCGGTCGGCGGCTGGTACGACAATTTCGTGCAGAGCGACCTGGAAGCCTTCGCGGCGCTGCGCCAGCGAAGCGGGGTCAATCGCGTCCTGGTGGGTCCGTGGGCGCACAACATGTCGGCGCCGTTTGAGAATGTCAGCTTTGGCCCGGATGCCAGCGTGCCGGTGCGCGCGCTGCAGATGGAGTGGTTCGACCAGTGGCTGATGGGGAAGGATTCGCCGCTGCTTTCGAGGCCCCCGGTGAAGATCTTCGTGATGGGCTCCAACGCCTGGCGCGAAATGCCGTCGTGGCCGCCGATGGAGGCCCACAGGAAGGTGCTCTACCTGGAGGGCGCGGGGAAGGCGAATTCGCTGGCGGGCGACGGTGGGCTGGGCGACAAACCGGCGCGCAAGGCGGCGGCGGACCAGTTCGTGTTCGACCCGTACGCGCCGGTGCCGACGCGCGGCGGCGCGGTCTGCTGCAACCCGAAAGTCTTCCCCTGGGGGCCGATGGACCAGCGCGCGGTGGAGCAGCGCAAGGACGTCCTGGTGTACACCACCAAGCCGCTGAAACACGACCTGGAAGCCATCGGCAGCGTGCAGGCGGTGTTGTACATAGCTTCCAGCGCGCGCGACACGGATTTCACCGCGAAGCTGGTGGACGTGTTCCCCGACGGCGCCGCGCGCAATCTGACCGACGGCATTCTACGCCTGCGCTATCGCAATTCGCTGGAGAAACCGGAACTGGCCACGCCGGGCGAAATCTACCGCGTGACGGTGGACGCCGGGGTGACCGGCAACGTGTTCTTAAAGGGCCATCGAATTCGCCTGGAAATCTCCAGCAGCAATTTCCCGCGCTTCGACCGCAATGCCAACACCGGCAGCGCGGTCGAGCAGGCGGGCAAACTGGTCAAGGCGAGCCAGACGGTGTATCACGACAGCGCGCACCCGTCCTGCCTGGTACTGATGGTGATGCCGTAGGACGCTCCCTAGAACGTAATGCGGCCGGAGATCTGAAGCTGCCGCGCGCCGTACAGACTGTTATTCGTCGCGCTTGGCGTCAGGAACGATGTGACGGGCACCAGGCAGCCGTTCGTGTGGCCGTTGCACACGCCGGTGCCCGGACCGGTATACGTGTACTGCTGCGTGTTCACGCTGAATACGTTGGTGTGGTTGAAAACGTTGAACGCCTCGCCCAGCAGGGAGAGCTTCACCTTCTCGGTGAACACGAACTCGCGGCTGATGCGCAGCTCCACGTTGCCCATGCCGGGACCGGTGTAAAGATTGCGCGCGAGGCCAGGCGAACGGCCGCCCGTCGCCGTCCCGGAGTTGTTCACGGCGCCCCCGGTCGGCCCTCCGGCGATGGCGCCCGCCGCATTCCCGCTGATGGTTCCCGTGACCGGCTGACCCACCGCGACGGTGACGATGCTCGAAAACGCATATCCGTGCAGCAGGTAGCGCAGTGCCGGGTTGGAGATCTTCTTGGTGAACTGCGGGATCCACACCAGATTGCCTACGAAGCGATGCCGCTGATCGAGGTCGCTGCGCGCGTACTCCAGTTTCCGGTTGTACGGGTCGATGGGCGTGTCCGTGCCGTTGAACGTGCCGAACTGT
>JADGNS010000762.1 GCA_017883355.1 Candidatus Solibacter sp. | reverse complement strand
CAGGCGGCGCAGCAGCACCGCGCGGCGAAGCGCCTTGTAGTTGCCTTCCTGGTAGTGGCAGTCGCCGGGATGACACCCGCCGATGAGGACTCCGTCCGCGCCCTTGGCGAACGCATCCAGCACGAATTGCGGATCCACGCGGCCCGAGCACATCACGCGGATCACCCGCGCGTTCGGCGCGTGCTTGATGCGCGAAGTCCCGGCCAGGTCCGCCGCCAGATACGTGCACCAGTTGCAAAAAAACGCCACGATTTTAGGTTCAAACACTTCAGGCATGGGTCAATATCCCTTCGATCTCTTCGAAGATCTGTTCGTCTTCAAACAGGTGCTGGCGAATCGAACCAGAAGGACAGGCGGCGACGCAGGTGCCGCAGCCCTTGCATATGGCCTGGTTGATCCGAGCCCTCTTATCCTGCTCCAGAAATGTGATGGCGCGATACGGGCACAACGCGATGCAGGTCTTGCATCCGGAACAAACCTCCTCGACGACGTAGGCGGTGTTGGGTTCCGTCTCGATGGATCCGGCGTCGATGAGTGCCAGCGCCTCGGCGGCCGCGGCGCCCGCCTGGGCCACCGAATCGGCAATGTCTTTCGGGCCCTGGCAACATCCAGCCAGAAAGATGCCGTCGGTAAACGTGTTGACCGGGGCCAGCTTGGGATGCCGCTCCAGGAAGAATCCCTCGCTGGCACAGTCCATATTGAACACACGGCGGACTTCCTGGGCGTCGGCTTGCGGCTCCAGTCCCACGGACAGAACCACCATGTCCACCGGAATGCGCCGCACCAGACCGGCCAGCGTGTCTTCTACGCGCAGCACCAGCTTGCCCTCTTCCGTAGGGTCCAATGCCCAGTCCGTGACCTCCGCCACGCGGCCGCGGATAAAGTGCACCTTCTCGTTCAGCAGCTTCTGGTAAAACTCCTCGAAGCCTTTTCCCGGCGTGCGGATATCGATGTAGAAATTGAAAACCTCCGCGCCGGTGCGCTCTTTGATCAGGTGCGCCAGCTTGAGCGAGTACATGCAGCACACGCGCGAGCACCAGCGGTTGGTATTCTCGTCGCGCGATCCCACGCAGTGCACGATGCCGACCGTTTGGGGCGTCCGGCCGTCGCGCAGCACCACTTCCCCGCCCGAAGGACCGGAAGCATTCACCAGGCGCTCCACCTCGAGTGCCGTGTACACGTTGGGATAGACGCCATAGCCGTAGTAAGAGGCGCGCCGCGCATCGAAGACCTGGAATCCGGTGGCCACCACGATGCTGCCCACTTCGATCTCTTCGGTCTTGTCTTCCAGTTGAAAGCTGATGGCGCGGCGGTCTCCGCAGGCATCGATGCACGTCTTCTTGCACTTTCCCGATTGGAACTCAATGCAGGCGTCGGCATCGATCACCGGCACCTTCGGCACCGCCTGGGGAAATGGAATGTAGATCGGTTTGCGCCCGGCCATGCCCAGGTTGAAATCATCCGGAACTTTGCCTTCTTTGTAGACGCACGCTTCCAGGCATTCCAGGCATCCGCTGCACAGGTCCTCGCGCACGTAGCGCGTCCGCCGCTTCACCTTCACCTGAAAGCTGCCGACATATCCATCCACCTGGATCGCTTCGGAGTAAGTCCAAAGCGTGATCTTCGGATGTGCCTTCACGGCGGACATCTTGGGAGTCAGGATGCAGGCCGCGCACTCGAGCGTCGGAAAGGTCCTGTCGAACATCGCCATGTGGCCGCCGATGGTCGGCTCGCGCTCCACGAGGTAAACATGCTTGCCCGCATTGGCCAGGGTGAGCGCGGCGTGGATCCCGGCGATGCCGCCTCCGACTACCAGTACGTCCGGGTGGATCGGGGTCCGGCTTCGCTCCAGTGCCTCGTGAAGGGCCACCCGTTTTACCGCGGCCCGCAGCAGATCCAGGGCTTTGCTGGTGGCTTGCTTCTTGTTCTCGTGCACCCAGGAGATGTGCTCCCGAATATTCACCATCTGGAGATAGAACGGATTCAGACCGGCCGCCGCCACCGCTCTGCGAAAGGTTTGCTCGTGCAAATGGGGCGAGCAGGACGCGACCACGATCCGATTCAGCCGCTGGTCCCGGATGTCCTGGCGAATCAGGTCCTGCCCGGGATCGGAGCATAGATACTTGTATTCCCGCCACACCACCACGTTGGGCAGCGTGGCCGCCGAGGCAGCCAGCGACTTCACATCCACCGTGGCGGCGATGTTGGTGCCGCAGTGGCAGATGTAAACGCCGACGCGAATTGCCCCGTTCGCCTCAGACATAGCTCTCCACTTTGCCCGGGTGTTTGGGAAACCACTCGTCGATGGTCCGCCGCCCCGAGATCGCGCGATGCAATCCCAGGGAACGCCGGTCGCCTCCCAACGCCCAGCCCAGAATCTGCGTAAAGAAGAGGATCGGCAGGTCGAACGCCTCGCCGGTTTCCGCGCGGATCTCGGACTGGTACGCGTCCAGGTTGTACTGGCATAGCGGGCAAACCGTGGCGATCGCCTTTGCGCCCTTCCGCACCGCCTCTTTGAGAAGGATGTAATTCAGGCGCACTCCCACGGGGTGAATCGTGCCCGTCAGCGAGCCGCCGCAGCATTTCGTCTTGAGGGCGAACTCCACCGTGGGCACGCCGGCGGCCTGCAGCAGTTGATCCATCCGCGTCGGGTTGTGTACCTGGTCTCTCTCGCCATACGGCCGAACCAGTTGGCAGCCGTAGTAGCACGCCACGCGCCCCCCGTGCCATTGGCGCACCACCTTGGACCGGATCCGCTCCGGCTCGACATCCGCGAACAGGACCTCGAGCGGGTGCCGGACCTTCACCGAGTTCAGCGCCGGCAGACTGGCGGCCGCCAGCGAATCCCGCACGCGCTCCGCTACCTCCGGATACCGCTCCACGTAGTCCTGCACCTTGCGCAGGCACAGATAGCAGGCGCTGCAGGGAGTGACCAGCTCGCGAAATCCGCTCTGGTGCGCAATCGACAGGTTTCTCGCCGAGAGCAGGAACGCCAGGTTCTCGTCGATGCCCATGTAGGACGTAGCGCCGCAGCAATTCCAGTCGGGCAGCTCTTCCAGCGAGAGAGCCAACAGACGGAATAAGGTCAGCAGGCTCTCTTCGTAGGCGATGCCCGTGCCTCGCATGGAACAGCCCGGATAGTATCCGTAGGCGCCGGGAGTCATCTGTGCCCCCTACTGCCAAGTTCAACCCGCAGCTCCTCCACCCGTTCGATCTGTGCCCTACGCAGCGAGAGCCTGCCGGTTCGAAACAGCCGCCACCCCGTCCGGATCATGGTGAAAAGCTGCAGGGGATTGGAGCGCAGCGCCATGCGCAGCACCAGCCAGAACTCGGAGCTGCGGCCGCGGTCGCTGACGATTCCGTAGAACTCCTGCGCCAGCACCGGAATCGGCAGCCGGCGCGGATAGAGTTTGTGCTGCAGCGCCTCTCGCTTGAGGCTGTACATAACGTCCGTGATGCGGATCTGCCGCGGGCAGTGGACGGCGCAGGCGTAGCAGGAGGCGCACAGCCAGATGGTCTGGCTGCGCAGCGCATCCTCGCGGAATCCCTCGCGCACCAGCGCGATGATGCGCCGCGGGCCAAAGTCCATATAGATCGAGAGCGGGCACGTTCCCGAGCAGGTGCCGCACTGCAGGCACGAGAACAGCCCTTCGCACCCCGGCCGCTCGCTGACGCGCTGCGCCCATTGGGGATCCGCCTCCCG
>JADGNS010000761.1 GCA_017883355.1 Candidatus Solibacter sp. | reverse complement strand
CGCCCCTCGAATCTATTTGGCATGACCTCCGGGTAGCGATTCGCATCTTGAGGAAGAGCCCCGGTGCAACGGCGCTCTCCATCGTCTCCATTGCGCTGGGGATTGGGCTCACGGCCGGGATGTTCAGCGTGGGCGACGCGATGTTGTTGCGGCCCATGGCCTTCCATCAGCCGGACAGACTCCTAATGGCCACCTCGTTAGGCGATGACGGGCGGCCCTTAATGTACGGTTGGCCGGATTACCTGGATATGGCGGCGGCCGGCCAGGACCTGGCGGAATTCGCGGCCTATCAGCGCCGCGGCCTGACCTTGGCGAATGGGGACGAAACCGAGGTCGTTCTGGCCAGCCCGGTGACCCCGAATTATTTCTCGCTGTTGGGCGTCCGGGCGATGCTGGGGCGAGCCTCCGTGGACGCCGAGGCGGGACGCCCCCGTGCGGTGCTGGGCTATCGCCTGTGGCAGCGGCGCTTCGGCGGCGACCCCAACCTCGCCGGCACTACCGTCCTGTTTAACGGCGAGGCATTCCTGGTGGCCGGAGTGATGCCCGAGGCGTTCACCGGACTGGCCCGCGGCATCACCACCGACGTCTGGGTGAGCACGGGTGCCTGGTTCACGGTGCTAGGGCGGCGCGGCGACCAACGGAGCCGTAACGGGCAGTTTGAGATCGTGGCGCGGCTAAAGCCCGGAGTCACCGCGCAGCGCGCCGCCGCGCAGTTGGACGCCGCCATCCGCGGCGCGGGCAAGCACAAACCGGCGCCGGCCGGCACACCTGGAACGGTGCTGGAGGCGCAGTTCGCCCCAAACTGGTCGGACAGCCTGACCTACGGCGGGGGCCTGGTGCTGGCGCTGGCCCTGGTGCTGTTCGTGGCCTGTGCCAACGTGGCGCAACTGCGGCTGGCGCAGGCGGAATCGCGCAAGAAGGAACTGGGCGTCCGCATGGCTCTGGGCGCCGGAGCCTGGCGAGTCGCCAGCCAGTTGCTCGTCGAGACCGGCCTGGTGAGCCTGGCTGGCGCCGGCCTCGGTGTCCTGCTGGCGCACCTCCTGATGGTGAAGGCGGAGCAGTTTCTTTCGGCCGGAAGCGTGTACGTGGATTATGGCATCCGGCTGGATTACCGCGTCTTGGCCTTTACGCTGCTCGCCGTGATGCTCTCGGTGCTCTTTTCCGGCCTGGCGCCGGCGCGGCACGCCGTGAAGCTGAATGTCTTCGAAGTCCTCAAATCCGAGCAGGGCGCCACCGCCTCTAGAGGTGGCTGGCAGAAGCAGCTTCTGGTGGTGGGGCAAGTGGCGGTCAGCATTGCGCTCCTCGGCACGGCTGCCATGTTCCTCGTCAGCCTGCGCCACGCGGCGGCGGTGCATCCCGGGTTAGACCCGGGGAAAAAGCTCTTCGTGATGACGGTAAGCCCGGGCTGGCGGATCGATGCCGCTACCTGGTGCGAACAGGCGTGCCAGCGGCTGGCCGGCATCGGCGGAGTGCGCGGAGCCACCTTCGCGCGGCGCCTGCCCTTGAGCGGTTCCGGTGGCGGCATGACTGCCCGGGTGGAGATTCCGGGGCAAGCTCCCCTGGGCGTGCCTCTCAACAATGTGGGTGGGAATTATTTCGCGTTGATGGGGACCCGGGTGGTCGCCGGGCGTGCGGTCGATAGCAACGATCGCGCGGGGAGCGCCTTCGTGGCCGTCGTGTCGCAGGCTTTTGCGCGGCAGGTCTTCCCCGGCAGGAATCCCGTTGGCGAGTGGCTCAGGATTGACGGCAAGATGCGGCAGGTGGTGGGAGTGGCGGAAGACGGTCCATCGAATGACCTGCACGAGAATCCGCACCCCTTCGTCTGGATGCCGTACAGCCAGGCGCCGTCGGACGACATCACCGTGATGGTGGAGACAGCCGGAGAACCTGAGGCGCTGGCCAGAGCCATCCGCGCCGAGTTGAAGCGTTACGACCCGAAGGTCGGCATCTACACATCGCAAACCCTGAAACACCAGATGGATGAGGCCCTGTCGCACGATCGCATGCTGGCCTCGGCCGCCGGCGGACTGGGAATCTTCGCCGTGCTCCTGACCGCCGCGGGACTCTTCGGCGTCTTGCAGTACGCGGTCAGCCGGCGCACCCGCGAGTTCGGGTTGCGTATGGGGTTGGGAGCGCGGCCCGTCGAGATCCAGCGCATGGTTCTGGCCGAGTCTCTGGTCATTGCCGCATGGGGAGTCCCCATGGGCCTGATCCTGCTGGGTGGCGCCGGCTGGGGTGTCCGGTCCTGGCTGCTGGGAATCACCCCGCTCAACCCGTTGGTGTATTTGTGCAGCGCCCTTGCGGTGCTGGTGCTGACGGTGATCGCGGCATGGCTGCCCGCGGTTCGCGCCACCCGCGTGGACCCGATGGCGGCGCTCCGGTCCGATTAAATCGGGCAGTGGTTACTTCACCGTGAAGTTCACACTCGCGGCCACGTTCTCCCAGTCCAACTGGAGTTTGCCTTTGTTCCCGCCCGCGGTGGAAAGCGTGTACTTCAACTGTTCCACCATCGAGGGCGGCTTGCCCACCGTCATCTTGACGCGCCCCAGGTCCTGTTTCGCGTCGTACTCCATCCCCGATTGGCCGGTCTGCTTGTTGACGATCAACTGCCAGTTCGCCGGATCCGCCACATCGATGTACAGCGAGTAGTCTCCCTTGGGCACCGCCAGTCCACCCAGGTCGAGATCGGCATCGGTATGCAGCTTGGTAGCCGTATTGGCGCCCGCGCGCCACACGGGATAGGTCGCGTCCGAGCCCACCTGGCCGTCCTTGCCGAACAGCTTGCCCTCGCGCTTATTCACCGCCGGCGCGGAATACGCGATGCTGACGGTCTTGCCGCCGATCTTGACGGACTCCGTGAGCCCACTCTTGGTTTCGGCCGAAACCAGACTCGCCGCGGCGATGAGCGCCGCAGCGCCGATCAAAATAGTTTTCATGATAGTTCCTCTCTAAGTAAGTGTGGCATAAGGCTCCGCCTTGTGCAGGTGGGGCAGGCGGGGTACCCTCTGGGTCCGCCTGCCAACCCGATCGCTGGCCCGGCTCCGCTCCCTGGCGCGGTAGCTGCAAGACTGGTCGAGACCTTGCGGGGCAGTCTGTTCAGGCTGCGGGCAGTTTTGCCCACCCCACATCGGCGGCTGCCATCGGGCAGCTTCATCTTGGCTAAGATCGAGGGATGAAGTCCCGCCTGTATTTGGAAACAACCATTCCGAGCTACTTGACCTCGCGGCCGAGTCGGGATCTGATCATTGCTGGCCACCAGCAGGTCACAAGGGATTGGTGGGAGAAGCGAAGGGGCACTTTCCACCTTTACATCTCACAACTTGTCGTTGACGAAGCAAGTGCAGGGGACCCCGGAGCAGCGCGTGAGCGGCTGAAGGCGCTACAGGATCTTCCGCTGCTGGACATCACTCCGGAGGTCACGGTATTAGCGTCCGCCATTTTGGCCTCCGGCAAGATTCCTCGCAAGGCTGCTGCGGATGCTGCGCACATCGCTATTGCAGCGGTGCACGCAATGGATTTCCTGGTAACCTGGAATTGCGTGCACATTGCGAATGCGGTAAATGCCAAAGCGCTTGCCTTGATTTGCCGAGAGCATGCGTGTGAATGCCCGGTCATCTGCACACCGGAAGAACTCATGGGAGAATAGCTCATGGCGAGGGACCCCATAGTCGATGAAGTCCGGCGCGTCCGCGAGGACCTTGCGGCCAGG
>JADGNS010000760.1 GCA_017883355.1 Candidatus Solibacter sp. | reverse complement strand
CCCTTACTGGAAGCGCCGCCAGCCACCGAGGTTCCGCCGAAGGAGCGCGCCCAGGTGGAGCAACTGATCGCCAACGGCAAGGCCGGGGTCGCGGTGGACATTGCCAAGCAGGTCCACAAGCGTTTCGGCAATGCGGCATCGGAAGCGTTGCTGGTGGACGCCTATGTGGCGCGGATTTCCGAACTGGCGGAACGGAAGCTGGATGTCGAGGCCAGTACGCTGCTGGATCGGGTGCGGGAGCGCTACCCCACATCCAAGGACCGGTTGCGGGAAGTGGCCGCCACCCTGAAAGCCCGCGGCGGCGATATCCAGGCATTGCTGGAACTGCTGGCGGATGAAGCGCTGCCGGCGGAGACACGCGCTGGCATCGAGACCCTGATCCGCAGCGACGCGGGCGATCCGGCGCAAATCGCGCGGTGCGGGGCGCTGCCACCCGAGCATCCCTTGCGCGTGGCGGCGGGCGCCGTGGTTCGCGCACTAGAGGCGGTCACCAGCGGGCCGGTGGCGGCCGAGTCGCTGGCTTTGCCCGAGATCTCGCGTCACAGTCCGCTGGCGCCGTGGAAGATGTTGCTGCGCGCCACCAGAGCGTTCTACGGCCACGAGGATGGTCTGTGCGAGAAATACCTGGCGGCCATCGAGCCCACCGCGGCGGCCGCGCGCCTGGTTCCGGCGGTGCGGGCGATGATCGGGCAGAAGCAGAAGCTGACTCCCGCGGCAGAAGCGCTGGTGAAGCAGGCGGGCGGGGGGGGCGGGGCCTTGCGCACCACGCTGGTTGCATTGGACCAGGCGCTGGACAAGAAAAATCAGACGCTGGCGCTGCAGGAAATCGGCAAAGCGGTCACCCTGTGCAAGGAGAATTGCCCCGCCATGCTGGAGCGGGTCAGGCAACACATCTCCGTGCGGGCGATGATGGCCGGGGCGAAGCCGGACCGGGTGCTTGCGGCCTTGGGCGCCCCCTCCTTGAAGAACGCGTACTTTTGGAGACTCCTGGCGCGTGCCTACGAAGAGACTCCAGGCGACCCGGTGGCGATCCCGGTGGCTTGCAGCGTCTGGGAAGAGTTTCGCCGGCACGCGGTGCGGGAGAAATGGTTCCCTGCCCAGGGTCCGGAGATCGCCACCCTGTATCTGCACATGGCGGATCTGTGGAAACGTATTTCGGAGGATGAGATTTACGCCGTCACGCACAAGTTCGCCGCGGCGTTCCGGGGGCACGGGGATTACTATGCAGGCCAGCCGCCGGAGATCCGCGCGCTGATGCTCTCACCGGGCCGCCAGGACGTCTACTACCTGAGTCCGGAAACACTCTTCCAGCGCGCCTGCGAGGCCGACCCGTGCGCGGAGAACTTCCAGCGTTGGCTTCAATGGGAAAAGGAGAATGATCCGGCTCACGCCAATCGGGTAGCGGAGGTATGGGCCGAGGCGCTGCCACACGACATTCCGCCGGTGCTGCATCTGATGCAGTCGGCCGAACAGTCCAACGCCTTGCAGAAGGCGTTCAAGCTGATGGAGCGGGCGGAGCGTCTCGACGGACTCAATCCGGCGGTGCGCCAGGCCCGGCTGCGTCTGCTGATTTCGCTCGCCACGCGTCATTTGCAGCAGAAAAAGACGCACCTGGCGGAGCCGGAGTTGCGGCAGATCGAAGCGCTTCCGCAAGCGCAGCAGGGCGACCGTCCGGCACTGGTGGCGGCGTTGCGCTGGGTCTTTTGGACGCTCAAAGGGGAGGACTCCCGGGCCGATGGCGCCCGCGCCGCGACCGTGCGGTTGCTGGGCGGTGAACCAGCGGCACAAATCGTGTTGCAGGCGGTGGCGGGGGCGTGCAAGCTCAAGGGGAAATTGGCGGAGCCTGTGTCGAGCCGTGCTCCGCTGGCCGCCGCCTTCGGGCGCGCCTGCGCGTTGGGCGAAGACACCGGCGTGCCTGTCAAGATCCCGCGAGCGCTGTCCGACCAACTGATCGGCGAGCTGTCATGCGGAGATCCGGTGGCGGATGCGGCGGGTTTGGGGGCGCTCGGCGAAGGGGCGATGCGCACGGGGGAATACGATCTTGCCTACGCGGTCTCCGCGGCCGGCCTCAAACTTACGCAGGAAAGATGGGCGGAGTTTCTGTTCCTCCGCGCGCGGGCTTTGCCGGAGTATGCCGAGGAACGCCAGGCCCTGTGTGCGGCCGCCGCAAGCGAGTTGGCGCGCAGGCAACATAATCTCGATCTGTTGGGAAGAATCGGAGAGTGGCGGGAACAGGCACTGATGTGGCGCGAACACAACGAAAGCGACGTCGCCATGACCACCCCGCAGATCGACGATCTCATCCGGCGGGAAAGAGAGCAATCCGAAGTCCCCGATATGCCGGATGGCCTGGAGGATGACGACCGCCTATGCAACTGTCCGTCCTGCCGCGCGCAACGCCAAGGCCTGCCTCCCGGTTTGGAGCAACTGATGGGGGAGTTGAGGCCGGAGGACTTGATGCGGGCCCTGGAGCAAATCATCGGCGGCAAGGGGCCGAAACGAAAGAGGGGACGATCCCGCCCCGTTTTCGGCGACGATGACATGCCGTTCTGAGAGAGACAATCATGGAGCACGAAGATCCGCGACAGGTTTTGGAAATCGAGGCGGAAGCCGGCGACGAAGAAATTCGCGCCGCCTATCTGCGCAAGGTGAAGCAGTACCCGCCCGACCGCTCGCCGCGCGAATTTGAGCGGGTGCGCGATGCCTATGACATGCTGCGCGATCCGCGGCAGCGCACCCGCCAACTGCTGCTCGCCGCCGATCCGAAACAGCCGCTCGCCTCCTTGCTGGACGGCGGGAAACCGCAGCGGCAATTCACCGGAGCCGACGCCTGGCTGGCCGTCACGCGGGAGAAAAAGACTTGATCGACCGCGACGAGATCCTGCGCCGCTTCGAAGCGCGCCTGGACGCGGCACTGGCCCCGGAAGAAGCGCCGCGGGGCATCCCCGAGGACCTGCTCGCCGGCGACGAAACCGGCGTGGAGGAATCCACCGTGGACCGGTACCGTATGTGGGCCGCGCTCACCGCCCTCACCCAGGAAGTGAAGCTGCAATCCCGCGCCTTCAAACAACTCGGCGATACCTTGGGGCGCGATCACGAAGCCAGAAGCCGCAAGGAAGTGCTGGACGGCCTGCTGGAACTTCGCGAGCGCCTGCTGCGCGGCGTGGAAGGCTCCGGCGCGCGCGAAAAAGTGCAGCCCGTTTTCTGGGACCGCGTCTTTCGACGGCGGTGGGAGGAGATCCGGCACGCGCTCGAAGTGGTGGAGGCGATGGATCAGGGCTACCGGTTGAGCCTGAAATCGCTGGACGATTTGCTGGCCCGATTTGAGGTCCGGCCGATCGAGTGCCAGGGCGAGGCCTTCGACCCGCGTTCGATGAGCGCGGTGGACGTCGAGGAAACTCTCGACGCTCCGGAGGGGACCGTGCTGGCGGTCTACCGGACTGGATACGAATGGAATGGCGCGGTGTACCGCCCGGCGCAGGTCCGGGTGGCGCGGCGCCCACGGAGTGTGACGACGGATGAATGATCTGATTATTGGAATCGATTTAGGCACCACCAACTCGGAAGTAGCGGCGTTCGTGGATGGCAAGGTGCGCGTGTTGGGACCGGGAGCGGTCAAGATGCTGCCCTCGTGCGTGGCCCTCTCGCCCACGGGCGAGCTGCTGGTGGGCGAATCCGCGCGCAATCAGCAGTTGGTCTATCCCGAGCGCA
>JADGNS010000759.1 GCA_017883355.1 Candidatus Solibacter sp. | reverse complement strand
CTCTCCCGGCGCTGTCCGCCACAGTTGGCGCGGACATAGGCTAGAAGGTCGTCCATCTCGCGACCCTGGAAACGCGGCCAACTCATCTGCAACCGCTCGAGGCCTTTCTCCATGGCGGGGGCATGATTCCACATCGCCTCCGTCCAGCGGATGGGTGTGTCCACGCCTTTCAGGGAGGATAGATCGGGGCCGACCGCGCCTCCTTCCCCACCCACGGTATGACAGGTGGCGCAGCCCTTCTTGCGGAACAGCCGCTCGCCATTCTCCTGGTCGCCCCGCTCGTCGAGGTAGCGAGCCGTGTAGAGGAAAGCGAAGAGATGCGTCATCTCCTGGTTCCGCAAATCGGGATACGCGATCTTCTCGGCCTGCATCCGCTCCCACATGCGGGGTGCGTGATTCCACATGGCGCTGACGAGCTGGTTCAAGCTGGCCTGCGGCGATTGCGCGTATCCCAGGTCGGGCGCGAGTTTAGCCCCCACGCCGTTTACAGAGTGACAGTGAGCACAACCGCTCTTTCCCTCAAAGAACAATTGTGCGCCGAGGTGAGGATCGCCGACCATAAAGATCGACCAGCGCGCTTGCGCGTTTCGCTGCTGCCAGATCAGGGCCGCAGCCAACAAGGTGGTTCCACCGAAGGCAGCCACCAGCCAAATCACAAGTTGCCGCTTGGTAATCATGCCAGGCCTCCCGTGTCTGTGTGCGATGCCGGATGGGCACGCCAGAGGCCAAACCGGCCGGCCGGCGGCTAAGTCCTCCGGTCCGCAGAGAAACCTCAGTCCGCGGCCCCGGATACACGTATCAATTTCGGACACTGTCTGAGAATCGGACGTACGGAGCCGGTTTAAAGCCTTGGCGCGGATTCGCGCAGACTGGGCTAGGTTGGGCTATACCCGCGGTGGCGAGCCCATTTGGCGACCGGCGTGCACTCGCCTGGCCCGGTTTCAGTTCGGAACGCCTTATGGCAGTCGTCTATTCGTGGAAACCGCTGGCTCTGCTTCTGCTGGCGGGTGTGACGCTTCCGGTTTCGGCGCAGCGTGCGGACCCATCCGAGTACGTCGGTAGTAATACCTGCGAGGAGTGCCATCGCCAGGGGTACCGAAGATTCGCATCCTCCAAAATGGCCAGAGTATTCTTCGAGGCGCCTCGCAACGAACTGGAAGCCAGGGGCTGCGAAGCGTGTCATGGCCCGGGGCGCGAGCACGTGGGCGCGGCGCGTGCGCACGACCGCGCGCGAGAGCTCCAGACCACCTACACCGGTCCGGCGAGCGGCCAATTCATTATCCGGTTCGGCAAGGGCTCGCCGCTGACGACCCAAGAGCAGAGCGCCCGCTGTCTGCAATGCCATGAAAAGGGGCAGCGGCTGTTCTGGCAGGGCAGCGGCCACGAGGCGCGGGGCCTCGGCTGCGGCACCTGCCACCAGGTCCACCAGAACCAGCCGGCAGCGGTTGCGGCCTCGGCGTTCAAGCAGCCCCTTACGACCAACACGCTTTTCCCGAAGCGGACACAAATGGAGATCTGCTTCGAGTGCCACCCCATGCGGCGGGCGCAGCTCCAGCGCTCCTCGCACATGCCGCTGCGCGAGGGCGAGATGACTTGCGCAAACTGCCACAACCCGCACGGCGGCCCGAATCCGAAGATGCTGGTGGCGGCCACGGTCAACGAGACCTGTTATAAATGCCATCCGGAACGGCGCGGCCCGTTCCTGTGGGAACACCCTCCGGTGATGGAGAATTGCTCGATCTGCCATGAGCCTCACGGCTCGGCCCGCCCGCAGTTGCTGAAGCTCAACCCACCGCGGCTATGCCAGGAGTGCCACGCGTCCACAGGACATCCGTCCGCGCCTCAATTGTCGACTTCGCACTACGTGTTCAACCGGGGATGCACCAACTGTCATTCCCAGATTCATGGCTCGAACCACCCGGCGGGGACCAGGTTCCAGCGCTGAAGGAGGACTAAGATGACGTCGAATCGGAGAATTCTTGGCCGCCTGGCCCTGCTTCCGGCGCTGGCTCTGCTACGGATGCCCGCGGTTTACGCTCAAGAAGTCCCGGAACGCGGAGTTCTGGAGATTGGTGTACGCGCACTGGCGGGGGACCGAAGCTCGTCGCAGTTCGACGAATATCGGGACATCAGGCCCGGACTCTTCATTCGTCAGGCCAGCGTGGATCTGGAACACGTGCTGCAGTCGAAGTTTTTTGTGAACTTCCAGACGACGCAGAGCTGGCAGAACGATCAGCACTTCCTGGGCGTGTTTGGCAGGTATGGCAAGTTTAACTGTGAGGTCCGCCGGGACGGGACACCACACGATTTTACGAATACCGCGGCAACTTTATTCACGGAATCCAGCCCAGGCGTATTCACCATTCCGGCGGCAACTCGCGCGCTACTGGTAAGCAATCCGGCAAGCATCTCTCAGGTCCTGCCCGGCGCCACAGCGGTGGATGTAGCGTTGAGACGCAAGCTCACTGGCGGCAACTGCCAGTTTACCCCTTCCGCCGCCTGGACCATTTACGCGCAATACTCCCACGACGCGGGGAATGGCTACCGGCCCCTGGGCACCACGCTAAACGACGAAACCAACGTTATGGAGCAGATGGAGCCGGTGGATTACCGAACACACGATGTCAAGGCGGGCGTGGAATACGCCGGCGGCAAGGTCGCCTTCCAGGCCGGCTACGCCACCTCGATCTTCAACAACCAGCAGAGCACCTTGCGCTGGGACAATCCCTTCACCACAACGGATGCGATTGGGAATGGAGCGCACGGTCAAATGGCGCTTTATCCGGGCAACAAATCCCAGGGTCTGAATTTTGCCGCCGCCTGGAACCTTTCGAAAACCACTCGTCTGATGGTCAGCATCTCCCCCGAGTGGATGCGGCAGAACGCGGCGTTCCTCCCGGAAACGGTGAACACGGCGGTAGTCAACGTTCCGGCGCTGCCGGCCGCCAGCTTGAACGGCAAGAAAACAACCATCGCCGCGAATATCACCCTGACCAGCCACCCGTTCGCGCGCCTGGCCTTGAGCGCTCACTACCGCGATTACGACTACATCAACGACACACCGAGCCTGTTCTTTTCGAACTACGTCTATACCGACAGGCAACTGGACAACCTGGCACGGCAGAGCCTCCCCTACGGGTTCAACCAGCAGAACATCGGAACCAGCGCGTCCTGGCTGCTGCACAAGGGCGAGAGCATTACGGCCAGTTACGAGTTCGTCGATCTGGAACGACGGCACCGCGACGTGTCCAAAACGAGGGAGCACATCGGCTCGGTCACGTTCGACGCCAATCCAAAGCAGTGGTTTTCGTTTCGATCGTCTTATCAGCATTCGGAGCGCAATCCACAATCGTATGTGCTCAACCTGGAACTGTACCCGCTCGGCGGCAATCCGCTGGTGCCGGACGGCTGGCAAATGTTCGATGAGGCCGCGCGAGTCCGCAATAAGGGCAGCGCGCTGGTGCAGGTGGATGCCTCGGACCGCCTCAGCTTCTCCGCCGCCTACGACAACCAGCAGGACCGCTACCACGACAGCATTTACGGCCTGCTGGGCAACCGGACAGGGGAATCGAGCGTGGATGCAACCTACCAGTTGTACAACGGGATTTCTCTGTTCGCCAACTACACATACGAGCATTACAAGAGCGATCAACGGGCGCGGCAGTACAGCAAGACGAACAACGTTGCGAACAACGACTGGGAGAGTTACGTCGG
>JADGNS010000758.1 GCA_017883355.1 Candidatus Solibacter sp. | reverse complement strand
GCTGTGGCTGATTCTCGCCACGCTCGCGGCTTCCATCTGCTTCGCGCAGGTGGGAACCGGTCGTTTAGACGGTGGGGTTGTTGACGCAACAGGCGGAACCATGGCGGGCGCCAAGGTTACGGCGATCAACCAGGCAACTCAGTCGAAAGCGGAAACAACCACCAACGCCGATGGGAATTTCTCATTCCCGTCTCTGCAATCCGGCCTCTACTCGGTCTCTGTGGAGGCCAGGGGTTTCCGCACTGCCGTGGTTGGTGGCGTGGAGATCAACATCGCCACCTCGGTAACGCAGAAGTTCAAACTCGAGGTCGGCGACATAGCGGAGCACGTCGAGGTGCAAGCCGAGGCGGTTCGCGTCCAGTCTAGCGAGGCGCAACTGGGCCGCACGGTCACCATAAAGGACATCGATACCTTGCCGGTCCTGGGCCGTGCCCCGATCAATCTGATCACATTCAGTCCCGGAGTTCAAATGTCCAATCCCGGCGACGTGACCTTCAGCAACGTGAATGGCCAGCGCCAGGGCGCCAGTAACTCGACATTGGATGGCATCGACGTGAACGACGCCGTTGTCCCGCGTCTGGGGTTGTCCATGACGGCCAACAACACCGATTCAGTGGGTGAAGTCCACATCGTTACCAGCGGCGCCAAGGCCGAGTATGGGCGCAATGCCGGTGGGCAGGTCGAACTGATCACCCGCTCCGGCACCAACGCGTTCCACGGCAATTTGTTCGACTACCTCCGAAACAATGCCTTGAACGCCAATAGCTTCTTCAATAATCAGTCTGGCGTCCCAGTGGCGAAGTACATCCAGAACCTCTTCGGCGGGTCGGTCGGCGGTCCGGTAAGGAAGGGCAAGACCTTCTTCTTCTTCAACTACCAGGGCAGCCGTATCGCGCAGGACACCACGCGCAATCGCACCGTACTGACCGCCGATGCCAAGCGTGGCATCTTTACCTGGAAGACCCCGGCGGGCGTCCTGTCGACCTACGACATCGTTGCCAACGATCCGCGCCACAAGGGCATTGACCCCGTCATGGCGGCTATCTTTAAGGTACTGCCCGATCCGAACAATCTGAACGCAGGCGACACGCTGAACACGGCCGGGTACCAGTTCAACAACCCCAGCGGAAGCTGGAACAACTCGTACACCGGAAAAGCCGACCATAACCTGACCCAGAACCACCACCTGTTCTTCCGCTATAGCTGGTTCAAGACGTACTCCATTGACGCGCTGAACAGCGCGGACGCCACCTACCCGGGCTTCCCGCAGGGCAACCAGGGCGGCGTTCGCTGGGGCTTTTCGGCAGGGTCCGACTGGACTTTCACTCCCACATTGATCAATGAGCTGCGCGTGGGACATCAGAGCGCCAGTGTGGAATTCAATCGCCCCGGCCGATTGCAGGGGCCCACCGTCATTTCCAACCTGTTCGACAATCCTTACGCCTCCGGATTTGCCCAGGGCCGCAACTCCCCGGTCAACGAAGTCACCGACTACCTGACGAAGGTGAACGGCAAGCACACCCTCAAGTTTGGGGCCAACGTTCGGCTGACCGAGCAGTGGGGGACCAACCTGGCTGGAACATCGGGCGGCGTCTACCCCAACGTCACCACGGCAACCACTCTCGGCAACAACGTGCCGACGACAGTCGGCCCCACGGGCAGCATCATTTCGTCGGCCAACCGCACGACGTTCGAAAGCCTCTACAACGACGTACTGGGCCGCATGAACCAGGTGGTGCAGTCGTACTTCAGCGACCTCAACACATTCCAGGCCGCCGGCGCAGCGCGCGTCCGCGATTTCAACGTCAAGGAGTTGGGATTCTTCGCGCAGGACGATTGGAAAATCCGCCGCAACCTGACCCTCAACCTGGGCATGCGCTGGGAGTTCTCCGGCATTCCCAGCGAGGCGAACGGACTGGTCGGCACGATCGATCAGGCGGCGTCACTGAGCACGATGTACACGAGCAGTAATTTGACCGTGAAGAAGGGCGGACAATGGTACAACCACGATTGGAATAACTTCGCTCCCCGCGTCGGCTTTGCCTATGACGTGAAGGGGGATGGCAAGACGGCGATCCGCGGTGGTGTCGGCATGTTCTACGATCGCACGATCGGGGCCACCATCAGCGCTGTGGACGGCGGCACTCCCGGCTTCGGACAGGACGTCTTCGTCTATCCCAACGCGAACGGTACCGATGTTCGCGCCGGCGACGGCATCCCGTCCACGCCCCAGCCAGCCGCCCCGGTTCTGACGCTTCCGAACTCGCGGTCTACCACGATCAGCGTTTTCAATCCGAATCTGCGCACACCGTACGTAGTCCAGTACAGCGTGAACGTACAGCGGGAACTTCCGCTCCACGTGGTGTTGGAAGTGGGTTACGTGGGCAGCCGCGGCATCAAGTTGTTCATGGCCCAGAACCTGAATCAACAGAAGGTCTATGGTGATTTTCTGAACTCGTTCAAGGAACTCCAGGCCTTCCAGACCAACAGCGCGGCGGTGCCGTCGGCGGGCAACACGCTGGTGCGGATCTTCGGCACCCCGGCCGCGGCGATCACGGCGCTCGGCGCGACCACCGTCTCGCAAGGCCAGGTCGGCGCAGCCGCGACAACCACGGATCGCACCAACTACACCAAGTATGTCGCCGCCGGCGTGTCCGACACCTACCTTCGCAATTACCCGCAGTACATCAGCGTTCTGCAGGGGACCAATGCCGGCCGCTCCTATTACAACTCGCTGCAGGTCAGCCTGCGGAAACAGGTCGGCAGTCTGAAAGTTTTCGGTAACTACACCTGGGCGAAGAGCATGGACAACAGTTCGGTTGAGGGTAACGGCTTCGCCAGCCCAATCGATAGTTTCAACTTGAGGCTGAGCCGTGCTCGCAGCGATTTCGACCGGGCCCATTCCTTCAATGGCACGTTTGCCTATACCCTCCCGGTCGGCCAGGGCAAGAAGTTCGGCAGCACGATGCCGCACATAGCGGATACGCTGATCGGCGGCTGGGAAGTCGGTTCGCTGGTCATCTGGCAGAGCGGCGGCCCGTTCACCATCTCGTCCGGCCGCAACACCACCTATGGCCTCGTGAACTCCTGGGCCAACTACACCGGCACCCGCAACGTCGGCAATGTTCAGCGCGTGGGCGACGGCGTCTGGTTCTATCCGCGGGATACCTTCGCCACGAACTTCACGTTCCCGACCGCCGGCGACTTCGGCAACACGGGACGCAATACCTTCCGCGGCCCCCGCTACTTCGACACCGACGTATCCCTCGTGAAGCGTTTCCGCATCGTGGAAAATCACGCGGTCACGTTCCGTATCGAAGGTTACAACATCTTCAATAACGTGAATTTCGGGAATCCCACCGTGTCTCTGACTACGCCGCAGACTTTCGGCAAGCTCACGGGCATCGTTGGCAGCCCCCGCATTTTCCAGATGGCTTTGCGCTACGACTTCTAGCCGGTTCAGTTCGTAGTCTGATGCGGACAAAAGGGGACAGATTGCTTCTGTCCCCTTTTCCTTTGGTATGATCGCGTCACGTGCCCATGACGTGGCAGCGGCGGATCGAGCGTGCGCAGGAACTCGCGCAAGAGTCGCCCGTCCTGCCTGAGTTGCTGGACTTCTACCAGCAGATCGCGCGCTTTCAATCCGCCGTGGCCGAAGGCCCTTCGCCCGCCAATCTGGAAGCGCTCCTGACGCTGATCCGCGGCGGCACCTCA
>JADGNS010000757.1 GCA_017883355.1 Candidatus Solibacter sp. | reverse complement strand
GCCTGCCATGGCTTCGCGCCAAGATCCATGGCGGCCTCTTCGAGCGCGGGACTCAGCGTGCGCAATCGCGCCGAGACCACGATCACCACGTAGGCGATGCAGAAGGCGACGTGGGCCAGCACCACGGTGTACAGGCCGAGCTGCCAGTGCAGCCAGCGGAAGGCCCACTGGAAAAGCGCCAGCAACGCGATGCCGCTGACGATCTCCGGGGTGACCAGCGAGAGGTACAGCCCTCCCGTCAGCGTGCGCGAGTCGCGTTTCCACAGTCCGTAGGCGCACATCGTGCCGATCGCGGTGGAGAGCACCGTGGCCCACAGCGCGATGACGACGCTGTTCCACGTGCCTTCCAGAATTTGCGGATCGCGGAAGATGGCGCGATACCAGGCGAGCGAGAAGTGCTCCCATTTGGTGAAGCGCGAGGAGTTGAAGCTGAAGAAGGCCAGCGTCACCAGCGGCAGGTGGAGAAACGCGAAGAACGCGACGGCGTAGAGCCCCAGCCATCGTTTCATACCAGGGGCTCGCTTTCGCGCCGCAGGAAGACCACCAGGACGAGCGTCACCAGTGCCATGAGGGCAATGGAGACGGCCGCGCCGAAAGGCCAATCGCGCGCCGTGGTGAACTGATTCTGTACCAGGTTGCCCACCATTACGGTGCGGCCTCCGCCCAGCAGGTCGGGCGTCAGGTAGGCGCCCAGACACGGGATGAATACCAGCACCGAGCCCGCGACGATGCCGGGGCGGGAGAGCGGCACGACGATGCGCAACACGGTGGTCAAGGGCCGCGCGCCCAGGTCCGCCGCGGCCTCCACCAGCGCCGGGTCCAGGCGCTCGAGGGTGGCGTAGATGGGCAGCACCATGAACGGGAGGTAGCCGTAGACCAGGCCGAGCAGCACCGCGCCATCGTTATAGAGCAGCGGCAGCGGACTGTGAATGATGCCCAGCGCCTGTAACGCGGTATTGAACAGGCCGGTATCGCGCAGCAGGAAAATCCACGCGTAGGTGCGCACCAGGAAACTGGTCCAGAAGGGCAGCATGACGAGTTGCAGGTAGAGATTCTTGTGGCGGGCGGCGCGCGAGATGAAGAGCGCCGCGGGAAACGCCAGCAGGAGGCACAGCGCGGTAGCGGCCAGGGCCATGGCGAAGGAGCGCCACAGAATCGCGAGATAGAGGGCGTCGAAGAGACGCTGGTAACTCTCCAGGGTCCACGGCAGCTCGATGCCGCCATAGACGCCGCGCGTCATCAAGCTGTAGGCCAGCACGATGGCGAACGGTACGGCGAACAGCAGGACCATCGAGAGCCACGCGGGCAGGAGGAACCAGGTGCGCAGCTTCATGGGAAGGTCATCTCGTCGGCGGCGCTCCAGGTGAACTGCACGGCGTCGCCGGGTTGAAAGAGGGCGGCGCGGCGCGGCAGTTGCGCCACGGCATCTTCGCCGCTAGCGAGGCGCACCAGCACTTGCACGCAATCGCCCAGAAAGACAGAGCCGGTGACCACTCCGGGGGCGCGGCGATCGCGCGTGGCGTCACCGGAAGTAACTTCGCCGGGCGCCAGCAGGCGGACGGCCTCGGGGCGGATGCCGGCGCCAGAGATCCAGTTGACGGCGCCCAGGAAGCCGGCGACGAAGCGCGAACGCGGACGCAGGTAGACGTCCTCGGGCGAGCCCACCTGCTCGATGCGGCCTTCATTCATCACGGCCAGTTGGTCGGACATGGAGAGTGCTTCCTCCTGGTCGTGGGTCACCAGCAGGAAGGTGACGCCGGCGCGGCGCTGCATGGCCTTGAGCTCACCGCGCATCTGTTTGCGCAATTTGGGATCGAGCGCGGCGAGCGGCTCATCGAGCAGCAGGACGCCGGGCTGCAGCACGAGCGAGCGCGCCAGGGCGACGCGTTGGCGCTCGCCGCCGGAAAGCTGCGCGGGGCGGCGCGTTTCCTTGCCCGTGAGACCTACCAGCTCCAGGGCTTCGCGCACGCGCCGATCGATCTCGGTGGCGCGGTGGCGCTTGAGGCCGAACTCCACGTTGCCGCGCGCGGTGAGGTGGGGGAAAAGCGCGTAATTCTGGAACACGGTGCTGACATTGCGCTCGTACGGTTTGCGTTGATTGACGATCTCGCCATCGAGCAGGATGTCGCCGGAAGTAGGTTCCTCGAAGCCGGCAATGAGGCGCAGCGTGGTGGTCTTCCCGCATCCCGATGGGCCCAGCAGGGAGAAGAAGCTGCCCCGCGGAATGGCCAGCGAAATCTCCCGGACCGCCTGCTGGCCGGGAAAGTGCTTCACCAGCTTGCGTAGTTCCAGAATGGGGGCCATCGAATAATAGAAATAGTAGCGCAGACGAGACCACACCACGCGCCGCATCATAGAATGTATCCAGGTCTTGTGAATGCCATCGCCTGTCACGCAGGTCCCGCGGCCCGGTTTGCTGCGGCAAATCGGGTTCTTCAGTGCTACTGCGCTGGTCATCTCCAATATGGTCGGCACGGGAATCTTCGCCACTACGGGATTCATGGCGGGCGATCTGGGCAGCGCGCGCCTGATACTGGCCTGCTGGACCGTGGGCGCGCTGTTCGCCCTGGCCGGCGCGCTGAGCTATTCGGAACTCGGCATCAATTTTCCCAGCTCCGGCGGCGAGTATGTGTACCTCACGCACGCCTACGGGCCGGAGTGGGGATTCATGACGGGGTGGGTCTCGTTTTTCGCCGGCTTCTCCGCGCCCATCGCCGCCGCCGCGCTGGCCTTCTCCGACTACCTTGGTTATTTTTTCCCCGCGCTGAAGCAGGCCAACGCGACGTGGGTGATCGGCAGCGGCGCACTTTCCCTGCGGCTGGGCGCGGGGCAAATGACGGCGTCGGCGCTGATCGCCGCGTTCACCGCGCTGAACTGCCTGGGCGTGGGCCGTACCGCCAAAGTGCAGAACGTGCTTACGGCGACCAAGCTGATTGTGATCGCCGGTTTCGTGATCATCGGCTTCGCCGCCGGCACGGGCGATTGGCGCCACTTTTCCGAGCACGCCGTGCGCACTTCCACGGTCAGCCTGCCGACGCAGTTCATGATCAGCCTCCTGTGGGTAATGGTGGGGTATAGCGGCTGGAACGCCGCCACCTACGTCGCCGAGGAAGTGCGCCGCCCCGAGCGCACGCTGCCCGCCGCCATCGCCGCCGGGAGCCTGATTGTCGCGGTGCTGTACCTGGCGCTAAACATGATCTTCATCTACGCCACCCCGCTGGAGAGCCTCAAAGGCGTCATCGCGGTGGGAGCGCTCTCGGCATCGAATCTGTTCGGCCCCCGGGTGGCGGGCGTGTTCTCCGCGCTGATGGCCATCTCCATCGTTTCCACGGTGAACGCCATGGTGACGGTCGGCCCGCGCGTCTACTACGCGATGGCCAGGAACAAGGCGTTCTTCCACGGTGCGGCCAAGGTGGACCCGCGCTGGCACACTCCGGTCAACGCCATCCTCAGCCAGGGACTCTGCGCCATGGCGATGACCGTCACGCCGTTCCCGGAACTGGTGGTGTATATCGGCTTCAGCCTGACGCTGTTCACCGTGCTCTCCGTGGCGTCGGTCTTCGTGTTTCGCCGGCGGCGCGCCGGATGGCAACGGCTGAAAGCGCTGGAGTTCGCATGGCCATTGATTCCCGCTTCGTATATTCTGGTGGGGACCTGCATGATGGTTTACGGCGTGATCTGGAAGCCGCTCGCGTCCCTGACCGCGCTGGCCAC
>JADGNS010000756.1 GCA_017883355.1 Candidatus Solibacter sp. | reverse complement strand
TCCAACGATGCTGGAACTGCCGAACGCCAGCGTAACGGGAAACCGCCTCGCCGTGAACGGGCCGGCCTACAAGGCGCTGATTATCGACAGCGAGCAGGGCCCTCCGACGGATCCGGTCAAGACGTCGATGCCCGTCGAGGTCGCACGTAAAATCCTGGGCTATGCGCGCGCTGGGCTGCCGGTCATCGTAGTTGGCGCGCCGCCCGATCGGACGCCTGGCAATACGCCGGAAGCCGATCCCACGCTGCGCAGCGTCATCGCGGAATTGTTGCGCGAGCGCTCCGTCTCGCAGGTGGCGCATGAGTCCGATGTGCCGGGAAAGTTGCGGTCGCTGGGCATCCGGCCATCGGCGGAACCGGGCGCGCCGTCTCCCGTCCTCAGCATCCGCCGCAGGGATGCGGCCACCAGAACCGATTATTACTTCTTCTATAACCAGGGGATTGTGAGTCCGCCGGACGAGCCGAGAACCCTGTTTGAACCGGCGACCGGGGAACCTGTGGATCGTGAGTTCAGCCTCGAAGGGCGCGGACAGCCGTACGTTCTGGATGCGTGGTCCGGGAAGATTACGCCGATCGTCAATTACTCGTCGAGCGGCGAACGCGTCGCTGTGCGAATCAAGCTATCGCGCGACAACGGCGTGCTGATCGCGCTGAGCGAACAGCCGGACCGCTTCGGAATCGCGCCTCCCCAGGTCCATGTGACAAAGACGAGTGCGGATGATGCGGGCGTGAATCAGGGCGCGGTTGTGGTCCGAGCCTCGGCGGCGGGGACCTTTACGACAACGCTGAGTAATGGCCGAACCGTTCGAAGCACGATTGGCGCCGTGCCGCCGCCGATCGACCTCACGCAGGTCAAATGGCATCTCTCGGCCGAGGATTGGCAGCCCGCGAATCCGTACGCGACCACGTTCGCTGCCGCGGCGGCGCAAACGCGGAAGGACCACGTCGCTCTCGACCTGGACGGTCTGAAGCCGTGGCCGGAGATCCCGGCCCTGCAAAATGCTTCCGGTCTCGGCACGTACACTACGACATTCGAATTGCCGGCCGCATGGACGGCGGCAAACGGCGCGACGTTGAGTTTAGGTGAAGTCTTCGACACGTTCACTGTGATGGTAAATGGCCGGACGGTGCCCATCGACCAGATCGGCGCCGAGAGCGATATCGGTCCGTATCTGAAGGCCGGCCAAAATTCCATCGTCGTGCGCGTCGCAACCACGCTGAACAACCGGTTGGCCAAGATTGACGATGATGTCGCGAACCGCGGGTTAGTGCAGCCCTACGGTTTGGTTGGACCAGTGCGGCTCAGGCCTTACGGCACGGCGGCGGTGTGGAGTAACACGCGGAGGTGATACTCGCGCTCTCGCGCCGTCACTTCTCCAGCGTCACGATGGCTTGCGATTCGGCGGAGCGGCCCTCACCCACGGGACCGATTTTTTCGGCCGTCTTGAACTTCACCGAAACGCGGTCGATCTCCAGGCCGAGGGTTTCGGCGAGCCGCTCGCGAATCGCCTGGCGGTAGTCCTTCAGCTTGGGCGATTCCAGAATTATGGTGGAATCCACGTGGACGATGCGGTAGCCGCGTTGCGTCGCCAGATCGTGGGCGTGGCGCAGGAAGACGAGGCTGTCCGCGCCTTTCCAGCGCGCGTCGGAATCGGGGAAGTGCATGCCGATATCGCCCAGCGCGGCCGCCCCCAGGATGGCGTCTGTGATGGCGTGGGCCAGGACATCGGCGTCGGAATGGCCCTCCAGCCCGAATTCGCAGGGGACGGTGACGCCGCCCAGAATCATGGGACGGCCGGCGGCGATGCGGTGCACGTCCCAGCCCAGGCCGGTCCGAATCTCGCTCAAGGGCGCGGGCCCCGCGATTCCTCGCGCAGGAACAGGTGCGCCAGTTCCATATCGGTGGACTTGGTGATCTTGATATTGCGATCGCTGCCGGGCACGACGCTGACCTCCACATCCAGGCGCTCCACCATGCTGCTTTCGTCGGTGCCGATGAAACCGTCCTGGCGCGCCGACTCAAAGGCGCGCACCAGCAGATCGTAGCGGAAGACCTGGGGCGTCTGCGCCATCACCAGTTTCTCGCGCGGCAGGGTGGCGCGGATGCGCACGTGGGTGGTGCCGCGGATCACCTGCTTCACGGTATCCACGGCGGGCACGGCGACGATGGCGGCGCCGGTCTCGGCCGCCTCGTCGAAGACCTTGTGAATGGTTTCCAGATCGATGAAGGGACGAACCGCGTCGTGAACCGCCACCATCTCGTATTCCGGCCCCAGCGAGCGCAGCGCGTTTTCCACCGATTCCTGGCGGCTGTTGCCGCCTTCCACCACGCGCACGCGGCCGCTCTCGAATTCCGCGGCGAGCATCTCGCGGACCCATCCGGTATCTTCGCCCCGCACGGCGATCACGATCACTCCGACGCGGTCCGACGCCACGAACTTGCGGACCGTGTGCATCAGGATGGGCGAGCCATCGAGCAGCATGAACTGTTTGCGGCTGGTACCGGCCTTCTCCGCGGTGCCCTTACCCATGCGGGTGCCCAGGCCGGCCGCGGGCAATATGACGGCGACTTTCATGTGACTACGATTCTATCGTGGTTTTCTCGGGTGGTAGATTCGACATCGGCTGCGGGTCGCTCTTGCGCACCGGCCGGTCGTGCCGTTCCGCGGTCGCCCCGGTGTGCCCGCGCTCGTCGTACTTGCCGAAGATCATCTTGCCGGCCGTGGTCTGGAGCACGCTGGTCACCGAGATATCGATGGTCTTGGAGATGAGCTTCTTGGCGTTGTCCACCACGACCATGGTGCCGTCGTCCAGGTACGCGACGCCCTGGTTGTACTCCTTGCCTTCTTTGAGGATGAAGACCCGCATGGTCTCGCCGGGCAGCACGATGGGCTTCAGCGAGTTGGCCAGCTCGTTGATGTTGAGGACTTCCACGCCGTGAAGCTGGGCCACCTTATTCAGATTGAAATCGTTGGTGACCACCTTGCAGTCGAAAACTTTGGCGAGTTCGATGAGCTTCATGTCGACTTCGCGGGTCTGCGGGAAATCCTCTTCGACGATTTGCACGTTGAGGTTGGCCATCTTCTGAATGCGCGCCAGAATGTCCAACCCGCGCCGTCCGCGGTTGCGCTTCATGGAATCGGCCGAATCGGCCACCAGTTGCAATTCGCGGAGCACGAACTGCGGGATCACCAGCACGCCGTCCAGGAACCCGGTCTCGGCGATATCGGCGATGCGCCCGTCGATGATCACGCTGGTGTCGAGAATCTTGTACGATTTCTTGGAGGATTTCTCTCCCCCAAAGATCCCGCCCAGCGCCGAAAGATTCAGCATGTCGCCCTTCTTGGCGCCTACGATCAGACCGATGTAGGTCATCAGAAGCAGAAGGCACACCTGCAAATAAGGCTCGTTGGGCTGGGCCTTGCCGAACACGAGCGACATGATAAACGCACCCAAAATCCCCAAAACGCTACCGCAGGCGGCGCCGATCAGCCGCTTCAGGCTGACCCGCTCCAGGCGCATTTCGAAGAAGATGATGCACAGCCCGAAAATCACTCCGCCCAACGCCGCCATCCAAGGTTCAGAGTTGAAAGGATGGGAAGCATAGGCCGAAATGGTGAGAACCAGTATGAAGATGCCGCGAACAATGATTAAGTCGAGCACACAAGCCCCCTTGGGGTGAGGACCAGATCCGGAGAAACCTCGCTAACCGGCACGT
>JADGNS010000755.1 GCA_017883355.1 Candidatus Solibacter sp. | reverse complement strand
CACTCCCGCCTGGATCAAATCGAAGCGGCGCTTGCGGCGCTCGGGAAACGTCTGCACGTCGAAGCGCGCGACGCTGCTTGAGTCCTACGAAACCAGCGTTCCGGGAATCGCCTGAAGCGCGGTCGGTTCCAGCCTTCCGCGCCTCACCCGGCATGTCTCGTCTTAAGTAGCGGAACGCCCATTCGCCTCTGCTATAATGTAGTGGTTCTGCCGGACAATCCAGGTTTTCCACATGTTCCTTAGTGTCAGAGAGTTGGAGCTGCGTAAGATCGGCTTCGACCAGAATTTCGAGTCCGGGCAGATAGAGTTCGCGGGGGAAGATCTGGAGCAGGGCTCCCCGTTGCACGCCACGGGTTCGGCGGAGTTGTTGCCGGAATCGGGCGGGCAATTGCGCGTCTGGGGGAGATACACCGTCGAAATGGTGGCGCAGTGCGACCGCTGTCTGGCGCGCGTGCGCTTTCCGCTGGACGCTGAATTCGATTTGTACTACCGGCCCGCCTCCGACGTTCCGGAAGAGGAAGAGGTCAAGATCGACGCCGGCGAAGCGGAAATTGGATTTTACGAAGATGGCTTGGAACTGGAGGACATCCTCCGGGAACAAGTCCTGTTGGCTTTGCCGATGCAGCGGGTGTGCCACGAAACCTGTAAAGGAATCTGCCCCGGTTGCGGCAAGAATCGGAACGAGACCGCGTGCGATTGTAAACCAGAGGTGGACGATCGCTGGGGCGCGCTCCGTAATCTGGAACTCTGAATATTGTGACGCCCTGGCAAAGGGCAGTAGCTGGACGAAATTTGTTGAGGTAGAGATATGCCGAATCCCAAACGCAGACACTCCCATAAGCGGACGAGCACCCGCCGCGCCCACGATGCCCTGAAAGCATCCGGTCTTTCGGAGTGTCCCAACTGCCACGAGCCCAAACTTCCCCACCGCGTGTGTCCGAAGTGCGGCCAGTACAAGGGTCGCGAAGTTGTCGAAGTGGTTGCGGAGTAACCCCGCCCCGACATGCTGACCATTGCGCTGGATGCAATGGGCGGAGACCACGCCCCGAAAGCCGAAGTGGAGGGGGCGGTTCGAGCCGCCTCGAGTTTGGGCGTGAAAGTCCTCCTGGTGGGCCAGCAGGATGTGGTCCGCCGGGAACTGGAACAGCACGAGGGCTACCGCGAACTCCCCATCGAAATCGTCCACGCCAGCGAACGCGTGACGATGGAAGACAGCGCCGCCAAGGCGGTCAGGTCCAAGCGGGATAGCTCGATGCGCGTGGCCTCGCGGCTGGTGCGCGACGGGTGCGCACAGGGTTTCGTGTCCGCCGGCAACACGGGCGCCATCATGGCCACCGCCAAAATGGTGCAGGGCGTAGTGCCGGGCGTGGAACGTCCGGCGCTGCTCGGCATCTTCCCGACCATGCTCGGCACGCCCGTCGTGCTGGTGGACGTGGGCGCCAACGTGGATTGCTCCCCAGAAATGCTCGCGCAGTTCGCCATCATGGGGGAAATCTACTCGCGCAACATTCTGCGCCGCCCCAATCCGCGCGTGGGAATCCTCTCGATCGGCGAAGAAGAGCACAAGGGCAACGACCTCACGCGCGCCGCCTGGCCCCTGCTCAAGAACCTGCACATCAACTTCATCGGCAACGTGGAAGGGCGCGATGTCTACGCCGGCAACGTGGACGTGATCGTGTGCGACGGCTTCACCGGCAACGTGGCGCTCAAGGTGAGCGAGGGGCTGGTGGACATGTTCAAGAAACTACTGCGCGAATCCCTGGAAGCCACCATCAGCGGCAAGATCGGATACGCACTCTCCAAGAACGCGCTCTCCAGTTTCCGAAAACGCCTGGACCATTCCGAATACGGCGGCGCTCCCCTGCTGGGTGTGCGCGGCGGCTGCATCATCGGGCACGGCTCTTCCAACGCCAATGCCATCAAGAACGCCATCCGCGTGGCGGCCGAGTTCTCCGGCGGCAACGTCAACCGGCAAATCGAAGAAGAAATCCTCCGCGCCGGCAAGTCATGCCTTGGCAAGGCCAAAGGGCCCGCCCCACCTACCAGCGTAGCTTGAGATCCGCCGTCCACTTCTCGGTGGAGTTCATGATTTCGTCCCAGGTTACTTCGCGATTCAGATACGCTGCCGTGCGTCCCAGAATCGCCGTCAGATTGCTGCGCACGCTCTCCTCGTAGTTGTAGATCGGCTTGCGTTCGCGAATCGACGCGATGAACAGCTTCACGTTTTCCACCGCGCCGCCCTTGAACGTGTCGTCTTTCTCCGCGCCCATCCAGGCATTCTTTCCGGTGATCCGGATCTCCCCGCCGTAGTGCGAATCGGCGCAGCCATCGATGCCGAACACCCGCACGCACAGGTCGCTGAATGAGTTGGTGAGCTGGTTGGAACTGAAATCGGCATGCACGCTGTTCGCATAGTGGTACTGCACCAGGAAGTGGTCCCAGGCATCTCCCGCGTCGTAGCCGGTGCCGCTCCAATCGGTGCGTCCCCCGCTGCCGTAGGCCTTCGTGGGATGCCCTTGGAGCAGCCAGTTGGCGACGTCGATCACGTGAATATTCTGCTCCACGATGATGTCGCCGCCGAGCACCTTATCCATATAGAAATTCGACATGCGGCGCTGGCCGGGGTCCATGCCGGGTGTGCCTCTGTCCTTCGACGGGCGCCCCGCGTAGTAGAAGACCTGCGCCAGCACGGGCTTGCCGATATCGCCGCGATGCACACGCGTGGCTAGTTCCTTATAGACCTCGCGCGATCGCGTCTGGAAATCCACCCAGTAGGTGAGCTTCTTCTCCTGCGCCTTCTTCCCGCTGGCCAGCACGCTCTTGCACCCCGGCACGTCCACCGCGACGGGCTTGGCCATGTACACGTGCTTGCCGGCATCGATTGCCGCCAGCGCCTGTTCCGCATGGTAAAAGGTGGGAGTCTCGATGACCACCGCATCCACCGCCGATTGCGCCAGTTGTCGCCCCGCGTCGGGCCCGTAGTAGGCGCGCGGCGCAGCCACTTTGAACGTGGCCGCGGTGGCGTCGAGATGGTCCTTCACCACATCGGCCAGCGCCACCACGCGCGCCCCGGTGTGCTCCGGAAAGAACGGGCCGATCCAGTTGCCGCGTCCCCCGCAGCCGATCAGGCCTACTTCGACGTTGGAATTGGCTTGATACCCGAATACCGTCGCCGGCTTCAGGATGAGGATGCCGGTCGCGGCCGTCTTCAGGAATCCGCGGCGCGGGCTTTCGTTCTCTGCCATGTTTACCTCCTGCTCAGTCAGATGTTAGCAGCACCAACGGCAGGATTCGCGTTCAGTGTGCGGCCCTTGCCGGGAACAAAAGCCCGCGACCAGCGAAGCGACGCGGTGTTCCGGGAGCAGTCGAGCAGCACACCGTCCAGATGCTCGATGCTCCGCTGGCCGGCGGCGGCCGCTTCCGCCGTGGTTACCGGGTCCGGCGTGTGTCCGGCAAACGGGATTCCGTTCCGCTTACATTCCTCCGCAATGGCGTATTAGGCCTCGCGGGAGAGGGCGTTGTAAACCTTGATGAAGTCGGCCCCGTCCTTGATCCGCTGCCGGACAGCCTGCCGCCCCTCCTCAGGCGTACGAATCACAGCTTCGAGGTTCTTTTCCAGTTGCGAACACAAAAGCGCCTGGCTGCGCTGTCGCGCTCGAGAACGGAGCGCGGATGCCAGCCGGCCGGATTTATCGTCCTGAACCTGCTGCCGCGGCCAT
>JADGNS010000754.1 GCA_017883355.1 Candidatus Solibacter sp. | reverse complement strand
TCGTCAACGAGCTCACCCTGGTGGGCTCCCGGTGCGGGCGCTTTGCAGCCGCCCTGCCCCTGCTCCGTCACCCCCTCGTCCGCGTCGAGGATCTGATCGCCGCCCGCTTCCCCTTGGCGGAAGCTCCGCAAGCCTTCGCCCACGCCGCCCAACGAGGCGTGCTGAAAGTGCTGTTGGAGTAGGAGTCGCCCGGACTAGTTTCTGACAATTCCGGTTGGTCCGATGTGGGGCAGCCTATTCAGGCTGCGGACCCGCTTTCCAGCGGGTCCAACCGGCTGAAAGCCGGCTGCGGGCAATCTTGCCCGCCCCACAGCCGTTGTCAATGCACCCGGCCGTCCCAGCGCAGCCCGACGCGCCACTGCCGCGGAGCGCCGATGTTCGGCGTGGGGGTGAACGCGGTGTAGAACTGACGGTCCAGCGCGTTCTCCAGCGTGGCTTCCGCGGAGAGCGCGCGCGCCAGGTGCCGGCGGATCACCAACTGCGCGCTGGCGTAGCCCGGCAGGCGGAAGGCATTCAGGTCGTCATCGAACTGATAGGTGTAACTGCGCAGGCCCGCCGAGGCAAAGGTGCCGCCTCGCAGCCACGTCAATTGCGCTGTCCCCTGGTGTTTGGGAATTTGCGCCACGCGGAAGCCGGTAACGTAGCGCGATTCCACGTAGAGATACTTCAACTCGCCGGTGAAGTTACGGAGCCGTTCGGTGAATTCGGCTTCCACACCGCGACTCAGTGCCGCGGCGGCGTTGGCGCGCTGCCTGACAATGGCCGCCGCCGAACTGGAAAGCGTGACGTTGGTGATCAGTTTGTCGAGCGCATTGCGGTACGCCGTGACGCGGAAGGTCCCGGTCTCGCCGACCCAATCGACGCCGGCTTCGGCGCCCCACAACGTCTCCGGCAGGAGCGCGGGATTCGCCTTGGTGGTGGTGTTGCCGGCCTTGAATTCGCGGTAGAGTTCGTTGAGCGTGGGTGCGCGGAAACTGCGATAGACGCTGCCGCGAGCGCGCAGCCGCTTCTTGCCGGCGACGAATCCGCCGCTGGGACTGAGGAACTGGCTGCCCTGCCCGGCGAAGCTGTGCCGGACACCGCCGAAAAGTCTGACCCAGCCGAGGGTGGCGTCCGCCTGCCCGTACACGCCGTGCTGCAACTGCGTGCCTCCGCCGACTCGCAGACCACTCGGCACCAGGTGGTCCGTGCTGGTGCCTTCCACGCGGTAAACATCGGCGCCGGCCATGACGTTCCATTTCGATTGATGGTGCTGCCACAGTGCCGCGCCACCCTCGGCGTGGCTGGGCACGGTCTGCCTGTAGGACAGGCTATCGATATTGCGGCCCCCGGTGACGCTGTCGAACGTGCTGTGAAAGCCTTCCTGCGTGCGGAATCCGGCAAGCGAAACCCAGTCATTGGTGAACTCGCGCACGAAGCGCAGCGACACGGTACCCATTCCCGTCGAATTGTGGGTGAGCACGGTGCCGTTCTGCCGTTCTTCGGCCAGCATGCTCGTCTTGAAGAACAGATTGCCGATGGAGGTGTAGTGATCGATGCGCACATCGCCGGTGACGAACTGCACATTGGCGCGCGTGTCGGCGGTGCCGCGAATGGACGCAGGCACGATGAAGTATCCATCGGAGGTGAACGCCCGGGCCGTGCCCGAAATTGCCACCCGCGACCACACGTCCGAAAACCCCGCGGAGAGATCGTGCGTACTGTCATTGCCGAACTCGTATTCGGCCAGCACGTGGAGTTTCTCCGCCGGGCGGGAAAAAAGTCCGATGGCGCCGCTCATGGCGCGATCGCCGAAAATGCTGGTGGCGGCGCCGCGGGAAATCTCGGCACGACCGATTTCGCCGGGCACGAACTGCGTCCAATAGACCCATCCGCCGAAGGGGTCGTTGGCCGGGATGCCATCCCAAAGAACGAGGGTGCGGCTGGCGCCGGAAGATCCGATGCCGCGCAGCGAGATTCCCTGCGTGGTGGGGTTGGCCGCCAGGCTGGACGAGCGGCGGAACAGGCTGAACCCCGGGACGTCGCGCAACCGGTCGTCCAGATTCGTCCCGGGACTCTGTTGCAGCGCGGTGCTGTCCAATACGGTAACGTTGGCGGGAGTTTCGGCGGAGATTTTTTCGACTACGGTGATGGAGGTCCTGACGGGCTCAGGCTTCTGGGGGCCCGGCGTCTGTGGATCCTGGGTCTGCGCCGCCAGCAGGAACGGGCAGCACATCAGGACCCAGCAAGCGCGCCTCCATCCAACCGGCGTCGCGGAATGCGCGGGGCGATGGCGTGAAGACGATTTTGAAGCTCGCATCATTCAGGGGCCCCTCCGGAGCGTCGGCGCGTTGCGGGTACACCAAAGCCAGGTACTTGAGAATAGTATATATGTCGCCGTCCTCGGGTTGGCGGAACTCATATCCGTTGGACCGGAAGTGAATCGACGCGCCCTGGGTGGAAAGCCGCCAGGCGAGGAACGCGCAGCAGTTGACGGCGTGCTCGAACCACGCGTCCAGTTCGTGCGGAATGTCGCGGTCGAGGAAGATCTCGACGGTCTGTTCCAACTCGCGGGCGAATTCGCGAATCTGCAAACTCCCCACATGCGCCGACGCCTTCCAGTCCACGTGGCGGGAACTCTCGAAGGCCTCGTAGGGGCGTATGCGATAGAAATCGCGCCCCAGTCCGCGATAGTGCGATTCGATTTCGCCCGCAATGCCGGCCAGCAGGTCGTCAAACCCGGGCTGCGGATCGACCGCGGGGTAGACCACCATTTCGCGCGTCAGGGTGACGCGCGCGGTCTTTTCGAGGAAGCCGAAGGGGAAGGAGGTGGAGAAGGCGAAGCCGTTCTGGCGGTAGGCGCCGCGGCGGGGAAATCGGACGTCCACCACCGCGTCGAGCGTTGCCCCGGCGGCGATCAGCGGGAAGTAGACTCCCGATTTCATGGTGGGGCTTCCGGCTTCGCGAATCGCCTCCACGCGGATGGAGAACGATGGGAGGAACCACTTGTGATTGCGCACGAAGAGGCGCGCCGGGATGTTGCGTCCGGCCGGAATGTGCTCCGGCACCTGGAAATCCAGAGCCAGGCCGGCGAGGCACAACCGGCTCACCAGACCGCTGACCAGCAGAGTCGCCATCATCGCCGCGAGAATCAGGAAGATCAGATTGTTCGCCGAAGCCACGGCGCCGAAGGCCACCAGGAGAATGGCGAAGGTGAACAGGACTCCGCCGCGCGTGATCTTATAACGAATCCGGCGCGCCAGAAACGCGCGAAGCTGTTGCCAGAGAGTGCGCACGGTGGCTGGTTCGATTGTACTCCGTGGGCAGGTTGGAAAACGGATGGAATCCTGCAGCGGGTTGGCAACCCGCCCGCAGCGCCAGTAAGCGGTACCCTCCGGGTCGCGCACAGCTTCACAAGCTGCCCCGCAATGGACACAATTTCACGGTCGCAGACAAAGTGCAGGGGCCGTTGAAATGAAATACGCCGTTCTTTTCGAGCAGACCGCCACCGGCTACAGCGCGCACGTCCCGGATCTTCCCGGCTGCGTCGCGGCGGGCGCGGAGGCGGCCGAGACGACCGATCTGATCCGCCACGCGATCGCCCTTCACCTTGCGGGCATGAGGGAGGACGGGGAGCCGATTCCCGAAGCACGGACGATCGCCGAGTATATCGTGGCCGCCTGAAGCGCTGCCGCTCCGCGACCCTTGAGGGCCAGTCTCCGTCAGCTTACAGTCAGTCCC
>JADGNS010000753.1 GCA_017883355.1 Candidatus Solibacter sp. | reverse complement strand
GATGGTAGCATCCTGGCGCTCTTTGAGCGCGTCCAGGGCATTGCTCAGCAGACCACGGACCACTTCGCTCACCACATGCCCGGGCAGGTTGACGCGGGGAACATCGGCGATTCCTTGTACCAGCCGAACCCCCTGCTCATTCGCTAAAGACCTGAGCGCCGCTACCGCTTCTTCCAAGGCCTCGGATGGCGCCGAGGGGACGAAGACCTCGCCGCCCCGCTCGCGCCGCAATGCCTGAAGCAGGGTGCGCGCGATATTTCCCATGTAACGCATCTCCTTCAGCATCTGCTCGAGATCGCTGCAGAGCGCCGCGTCTTCCTTGCGCTCTTCCAGCAGCACCTCGATGCGGCTGGTCACGATGGCCAGCGGATTATTGAATTCGTGCATGAAGCCGGCGGTGAATTGGCCCAGCAGCGTGAGTTGATGGGACAATCGGGCCTGCCGGTCCGCGGCGGACAGTTCTTCGCGCAATCGTGCGGTTCGATAGCGTACGTTCTCCAACTGCAGCTTGAGTTGTTCCGCCTCTTCCCGGGCGCTTGCCACCTCGGCCAGCGCGCGATTGCCGCGGCGCCGGGAAAGCAGGAGAGCCGGAAGAGGCGCCAGGCAACAGGCGGCCACCAGAACCAGGGCAGCCGCCGGAATGGAGGGAGGAAGTATCCATCGCAGGAACCAGCAGAGCGGCAAAACCCAGACCCCGCTGAGCCAGAGCAGATGGCGCCGCCAGACATTCGGGCGATCTGGCGTGTTGTCTCGGCGCTGCTCTTGGAACATTCCTCGACCTGCGCTTACGCGGTCTGCGACGCCGCGATGGCCTGGTCCAGATCCCAGAGCAGATCCTCCACGTCCTCAATGCCCACCGAGATGCGCACCAGATCTTTGCTCACTCCGGCCGCCAGTTGTTGCTCGTCGCTCAGTTGCTGGTGCGTGGTGGATGCCGGGTGAATGATCAGGCTCTTGGCGTCGCCCAGATTCGCCAGGTGCGAGAAAATCTTCACGTTGTCGATCAGCTTGCGTCCCGCCTCCGTACCGCCCTTGATGCCGAACGTCACGATCGACCCCTGCCCCTTGGGCAGATACTTCTGCGCGATGGCATGGTACGGGCTCGATTTCAGCCCCGGGTACTTGACCCACGTGATCTGGGGTTGGCGCTCCAGCCACTCGGCTACCGCCATCGCGTTGCGGCTGTGCGCCTCCATGCGGAACTTCAGCGTCTCGATCCCCTGAATGAAGAGGAACGAATTGAACGGGCTGATGCACGGTCCGAAATCGCGCAGGCCCTCCACGCGCACCTTGATGATGTAGGCTAGCGGCCCGAACACTTCGGCGAACTTCATGCCGTGATATCCGGGGCTCGGCGCGGTGATCGCCGGGTACTTGTCGGTCCAGGGGAACTTGCCGCTGTCGATAATGATGCCGCCGATCGACGTGCCGTGCCCGCCCAGGAACTTGGTGGCCGAGTGCACGACGATATCCGCGCCGTGCTCGATCGGCCGGCACAGGTAGGGCGACGCCATGGTGTTGTCGATCACCAGCGGCACACCGGCTTCATGCGCGATCTTCGACACCGCAGCGATATCCAGCACGTTCATCCGCGGATTGGCGATGGTCTCGCCGTAGACCGCGCGCGTCTTCGAGGTGATCGCTTTGCGGAAGTTCTCCGGGTCGTCGGGCTCGACGAATTTGGTGTTGATGCCCAGCCGCCGGAAGCTCACATCGAATTGCGTGTAGGTGCCGCCGTAGAGGGTGCTGGCCGCCACCAGTTCGTCGCCCGGAGCGAGCAGGCTGGTGATCGCCAGGAATTGCGCCGCCTGTCCGCTGGCCGTCGCCAGGCCCGCGATGCCGCCCTCCAGGGCCGCGACGCGCTGCTCGAAAACGTCCGTGGTCGGGTTCATGATGCGCGTATAAATGTTGCCGAACTGCTGCAAGCCGAAGAGCGCCGCCGCGTGGTCCGAGTTGTCGAAGGTGAAGGAAGTCGTCTGGTAGATCGGCACCGCGCGCGCGTGGCTCGCCGAATCCGGCGTATGACCGGCATGCAGGGACTTGGTAGCGAACCCGAGTTCGCGGGCGGGAGTGTTGTTATCAGCCATTCGTCCAGGATACCCCGTCCGGAAGTCGGGCATTCTCGATGCCGCGGCCCCCAGAGTTGAAATACTCCACACGAAGCTCCCTATGGCTCCCATCGAAATTTCTTTTGCTGGACCTATAGCCAAAACGATGTATACTGGCGCAAACGTCTCAGTGTGAATCCAGGCAAAACAGGGGTATATCCGCCTGGTTCGGACGCAATGTGGGTTAGTGGGAAACAAAATGGAGAGGATACACATGAAAAATCTTGTGGGGATACTTGTACTCGGCGCAGCGTTGACCGGGAGCCTGTTTGGACAAACTGCTACCCTGACCGGGACGGTTGTGGACCCGACGGGCGCCGTCATACCGAACGCGGTGGTCACAGTTGTCAACACGGAAACCGGATTACAGCGCGAAGACAAATCCGATTCCCAGGGGCGCTACACGATGGAGCAGATGCCCCCGGGGACCTACAAGCTGACCGCCAAGGCGCCTGGGTTTGCCGACTTTGCCAGGGACGGCGTCCGCCTGTTCGTCAACCAGCCGGCGACGGTAGCGGTGGTCTTCGATAAACTCGGGTCCACCTCGACCACGGTGGCGGTGGAAGCCTACGCGGCGCAACTCAATACGCAGGACGCTTCTCTGGGCAACGTCATCACGTCGCAGGCGATCGTGGAACTGCCGTCGTTCGCGCGCAACGTCGCCAACCTGCTCACGTTCCAACCGGGCGTCGCCTATTTCGGCGGCAGCGACGACCGCAACGGCTCAGTCAACGGCGGACGGAGCGACCAGTCGAACATTACGCTCGACGGCGCCGACGTCAACTCGCAAGCCGACCGCGCGGCCTTCTCCAGTGTCCTGCGCATGACCCCCGACTCGGTGGAGGAGTTCCGCACCACCACCAGCAACGGCGGCGCCGACACCGGCCGCGGTTCGGGCGCCGACATCACTCTGGTCACCCGCTCGGGCACCAACGACCTGCATGGTTCCCTCTACGAATACCGCCGCGGCACCGAAACAGCGGCCAACAGCTTCTTCAACAACCGCAACGGCGTGCAGCGCGCCCCACTGCTGATCAACCTCTTTGGCGCCTCGGCCGGCGGACCGATCAAGCGCAACAAGGCGTTTTTCTTCGTCAACTATGAAGGCCGCCGCGACGCCAGTTCCACCAGCATCAACCGAAACGTCCCGACCGAGAACCTCAAGCAGGGCATCGTCACCTTCCACGACACCACCGGCGCCCTCCGCACCATCGCGCCGGACCAGATCAAGGCCATCGTAGATCCCCTCGGCGTCGGCGTGAATTCGGCCGCGCTGAGCGTCCTCAAACAGTACCCGGTCGGCAACAACAGCTCCCTCGGCGACGGCTTGAACTTCACCGGCTACACGTTCAACGCGCCCATCCACAGCAAACAGGACACCTACACCGCCAAGCTGGATTACAGGCTGGACGGCAGCGGCAAGGAGACGCTCTTCTGGCGCGGCAACCTGCAGAACGATCATGCCGCCGGCACGCCGCAGTTCCCGGGCCAGCCGCCAAACACCACCACGCTCTCCAACAACAAGGGCATGGCCACCGGCGTGACGTCCGTATTGAAGTCGAACCTGGTGAACACCTTCCGGTATGGATTGACGCGGCAGGGCGGCGAGACT
>JADGNS010000752.1 GCA_017883355.1 Candidatus Solibacter sp. | reverse complement strand
TGCTCGGGGTCACGGTCACGAAGGACAACTCGTGGGCGCCGGTGTACGTGGACCTGGTGAACACGTTTTACGGGCGCGGGCAGATTCCGGTGGGGATGGTGAAGGGCAGCGGTGTCACGCCGGAGAACAGCAAGATGATACAGGCGCCGGCCGAGCGGCGCAGGGCGGATGGCACGCTGGTGTATCCGCGGCGCCTCGCGAGCGGCGCCGAGGCGGTGGAGGCGGTGGCGTTGCTGCGGCGGCTGTTGGGGGCGGCGCAGGATGGAAGCGTGGTCATCGTGCAGGTGGGGTTCAGCACGAACCTGGCGCGACTGCTGGATGCGCCGGCGGATGTGGAACTGGTCAAGCGGAAGGTGAAGCTGCTGAGCGTGATGGCGGGCAACTTCGTGCAGCCGAAGCCGGAGTTCAACGTGCAGAAGGACACGGCGTCGGCGCGGAAGGTGTTCGAGCAGTGGCCCGGCGAGATTGTGGCGAGCGGTTTCGAGATCGGCGAGGCGATGAAGTTTCCGGCGGCGCGGATCGAGAAGGATTTCGCCTGGGCGGCGGACCATCCGGTGGTGGATGCGTATCGCGCGTACATGAAGATGCCGTACGACCGGCAGACGTGGGACCTGACGGCGGTGCTGTACGCGGTGCGTCCGGAAGGTGGATACTTCGGGCTCTCGGCGCGGGGGCGGATCGCGTCGGACGATGCGGGGCGGACCAGCTTTCGCGCGGAGGCGGCGGGCAGGCATCGGTATCTGGTGCTGACGGAGGGGCAGCGGGCGCGGACGCTGGAGTGCATGATCGGGTTGGCGAGCCAGCCGGGGAGGTAGGGGCGAACGCGTTTGTGGCAAACTGATGGGGACGAACCATGGCGAACGAGAGCACCACTATTTTCAGGACTCCAACGACCAGTGATGCGGTTCTGGCCGAGGTGGTGCGCCGTCTCGTTAGCGCATACCGGCCGGAGCGCGTCTACCTTTTCGGTTCCGTCGCCCGGGGAGACGCCGGCCCGGACAGTGACTACGACCTGCTGGTCGTAGTGCCGGACGATGCCCCCCTGGAACGACGGCGGAGCCGGCTGGCATATGAAGTTCTGCGGGGCACGGGGACCGCCGCCGATGTGCTTGTGTGCACCCGTTCCTACTTTGAGCAGCGTCGCTTGCTAAAGGCTTCGCTTCCGGGCACGGTACTGCGGGAAGGGGTGACACTGCATGGCGCCTGAGGATGCTCGTCTCAAGGACGTTCAGGCGTGGCTCTCGAAGGCGGAACTGGATCTACGCGCCGCGGCACATGAGATCTCGGCTCCCGAGGAGGGCCTGTGGGGCGATGTGATGTTCCATGCGCAGCAGGCGGCTGAAAAGGCGATGAAGGCGTTCCTAGCCTGGCACGATGTGCCGGTTCGGAAGACGCACAACCTTGAGGAACTTGGCCGGCAGTGCGTGGAGTTGGACGCCAACCTGGGAACTCTTGCCGATCAGGCGGCGCCGCTTACCGAATACGCGTGGAGGTTCCGGTATCCCGGCGAGAGCGATGAGCCGGTGCGTGAGGAGGCAGAACAAGCGCTGGTGGTGGCCCGAATTGTCTACTCGGCAATCCTGACCCGCATGCCGCCGGAGGTGCAACCGTAAGGGCGGAACTCACTCCTTGAGCCGGCCGGGGCTGGCTTTCCCGATTTCGGTCAAACACCCCCGCACCGCATCGCAGCGCGGACGGTACTCGATATACCTTGGGCCAGTAGCGTGCTCCTAGAATCTGCGTTTCACCACGCAAATCGAGAGACAAGGAGTCGCATCGTGAAAATCAAAGTGCTTCTATTGACGTTGTTGGCGGCGGGAGCCGTCTTCGCCCAGGTTTCCGTCGGAATCAGAATTGGCGCACCGCCACAGGCGCGGGCAATGAGGGCTCAGCCACCAAGTCCAGGGGCAGGGTATTCCTGGATCAATGGATACTGGTACCCTGAGGCCAACAAATATAAGTGGCACGACGGATACTGGACCCGTCCGGCGTACGAAGGCTCACACTGGGTGGAACCGCACCATGATGGCCAGCAGTACTTTGCAGGCTACTGGGATGGCGATCATGGCCAGGTCAACCACGACCACAAATGGGATAAAGACAAGAGCCACAACCGGGACTATAATCACGACCACAAGTAGCGGATCGAATTGCCGGAATAGGAACCGGTCTGACACGACCGGTTCCGGGCACCGGGTGGGGGTAGTGTGAAAAAGCCGTCTAAGCGCTCTGGCCCGGCGAAGCGACCTTCACCTCCGCGGTGATGCGCACCGGCCCGAGCAGACCCGCCGGGAGCGAATGCGCGATCTGCGGTCCGCGACCGCCGCCGCGACCGGCGGCCACGTACGTCGTCCGTTCGGATTCCGGTTTCGCGGAATCGCCCAACAGCCGGTTGGTCCAGGTATTCGTCACCTCGATTTCCAGCCGGTTGGGGCCGGCCACGGCTGCCGCGGTGATGTCGACGACGTAGGGCGCCTTCCAGATCACACCCAGGTCCTTGCCGTTCAGCCGGACGCGCGCGAAGTTCTGCACGTCCCCGAGATCCAGGTACAGGCGCTGGTTGGCAGCCTTCATGGCCGCCGGAACCGCGATCTGCTTGCGGTAGGTCGCGGTGCCGGAGAAGAACTTCACATCGTCATCGGTGTGGTTTGCCCAAGAGCCGGCCGGTAGCTCCAACTGTTTTGGTCCGCTCTTCACGGGGAAGGTTACGTTCCACGTTCCACTGAAGACCACCGGGGCGGGCACGGACACCGCCTTGACCGGAATCGTTTTGCCGGCGCGAGTCTTCAACGTCCATTCGCCGGCCGCTGACGCCCAGGTCTCGAGGCCAGCCGAACTCTTTCTCAGGCGGAGCCCGCTTTTGGCGCCGGTGATCTCGACGACCGGGTCGGCGCCGGCGGCTGGTTTGCGGAAGAGCACGAAGACGGAGCCCGCCGGGTCGAAGGTCATCGGGATGACGGTCCTCCCGCTCTGTTCGCGCCAGACCGGCGCATCCTCGATCTTGCCGGTATCGGCATACCAGAGTTCGGGGACTTTGCCGGTCGCACGGAAGCTGACCTCCGTGGAGACCGGGAAGAACTCCTGGTTCGAGAGGAAATACAAATCCCAGCCGGAGCCCTGGCGGTGGCAGAACTCCATGCCCCAACCTTTCCGGTCGGCGCCGACCGCCACGGGGAGTGTGCCTTTCGGCGAACTGGCATTAACCAGAACCGACCTGCCCGTCTGCCTCTCGACGAGATTGGCAAAGATTACGTCGGGCGCGGCGTTGATGGCGCGCAGCACCTCCGCCATGGGCTTGCCCCAGAAGACCCTGCCCTTTCCGTAACGGTTCTCGGTCACAGTCTTGCCATCGATATTCCCCCACAACTCCTGCGCCACCTTGTGGACCGCCTCTTGCCCTGCGGCACCCTGCTCGTTGCCCGGCGAGAATTTCGGCTTGGGACCATAGACGACCGCGCCGGCATTCACCAGTTCCTTGATCTTGCCTGCCACGGCTGGCGTCAGGTACGGCTCGTCCGCCTTCAGCACAAGCATGCGATAGCTGAGGCCGCTCACCACGATATTTCCGTTCTGCACCTTGGCCAGATGCAAGAGACCATCGCGGTTCAGGGTGTCATGGGTGAATCCATCGGGAAGTGCCGGTTCGGTAAACCAGCAGGATCCCTGGGTGGGCTTCAGGCTGCCGAGGACGTGCTCTACTTCGCGGGCGAGAACATTCCCTG
>JADGNS010000751.1 GCA_017883355.1 Candidatus Solibacter sp. | reverse complement strand
TCGTATGCCATGATGATCGCGCTGTTATCCACCTCGCCGTAGCCCGCGGCCTCCAGGCCTTCCAGCAACTGGCGGTGGACCTGGGACAGCGGAGCCTTGGCGCGCTTCGCATTGGCCGCGGCCAGAATCAGGCGGACGTCCTTCAGGTGCTGCGAGAGCTTGGCCTCCACGCTGAAATCGTGGTCCAGCATCTTCTGCCCTTTGTCGTCCATCACCCGCGAATATGCGGCGCCGGCCTTGAGCACCTCGAGCGCGTCCACCGGCGACACCTCGCACGCATGGGCGAATGCCAGCGTCTCGGCCAGCACGGCACGATGCAATCCGAGCGCGAGGTTGGCCACCAGCTTCATGCGCGCGCCCGCGCCGTAGCTTCCCAGGTAGAACGCGCGCCCCGCGAAGGTCTTGAACAGCGGAACCGCGGCGTCAAACACCGGCCGCCGGCCGCCCGCCATCACCACCGCGGCGCCGTCGCGCACCACTTTGCTGGAACCGAGCACGGTGGCGTCCAGATAATCGATCGATGCCTTCGCCAGCTTCGCGCCCATCGCCGCCATGGCTTCCGGCTCGCCGGTAGTGCAATCGAGGATCGTGGTCCCCGGCGTGAGCTTGATCGCGGCCAGCACCTCGGCCACTACGTCCGACGTGGGCAGGCACAGGATGATGGTGCGGCACTTGTCCGCAACCTCCTGCGCGGAGCCAGCGCCGCGACGGCGGTTGGGCAGCAGGTCGTAGCCCAGAACCCCATAGCCCGCCGCCGTGAGCCGCGCCGCGATCGCCGACCCGAGCAGGCCCACGCCGATGATGCCGATGGTGTCCATATCGCCCTACTGCCCCCTCGTCAATCCTAGCGCGCGAATCCGCTTGTGCAAATTCGTCCGCTCCATCCCCAGCGCCCGCGCCGCGCCCGACACGTTCCAGTTGGATTCATCCAGCGCGCGCAGAATGTGCTCCCGCTCGGCCGACTCGCGCGCCTCCTGGATGGTCGATTTCGGGCCCGCCTCGCGCTGCACGCGTACTTCCACCGGGATGGAATCGCGCGTCAGCCGCTCGCCCTGCGTCAGAATCGCCATGCGCTCGATCACGTTGCGCAACTCACGCGCGTTGCCCGGCCACCCGTAGCTCTCCAGGAGCGGGAACACGCTCTCGTCGAGCACCTTGCGCTTGAAGTTATTGCGCCCGCAGAAGTCCTCCAGGAAGTACTCCGCCATGAGCCGTATATCGTGCGGCCGCTCGCGCAGCGCGGGCACGCGGATGGGCACCACGCTCAGCCGGTAGTATAGATCCTCGCGGAACTTCTCCGCCGTCACCATCCCGGCCAGATCGCGATTCGTCGCCGACACTACGCGCACGGTCACGTGGATGATCTGCTCCCCGCCCACGCGGTGGAACTCGCCCTCCTGCAACACGCGCAGCAGTTTGGCCTGCGACGCCCCGTGCAGGTCGCCGACTTCATCCAGAAAGATGGTGCCGCCATCGGCCAGCTCGAACTTGCCGCGCCTGAGCGCCGTGGCGCCGGTGAACGAGCCCTTCTCGTGCCCGAAGAGTTCGGTTTCCAGCAACTCGGTCGGAATCGCCGCGCAGTTTACCTTGACGAACGCGCCGCTGGCGAACGGGCTCGCATTGTGGATGTGCGCCGCAAGCAGCTCTTTCCCCGTGCCCGATTCGCCGATCAACAGCACGCGCGCATCGCTGCGCGCCGCCATCGACGCCTGTTCCACGGCGCGCTGCCAGGCGGGCGAGCTGCCGATCATCTTGGGCGAGGTGCCCACCAGTTCGCGCAGGCGTTCGTTCTCCTGCCGCAGCGTGGAGTGCTCCATGGCGTGCTTCACCGCCAGCAGCACGCGGTCGCGGCTCAACGGCTTCTCCAGGAAATCGAAGGCGCCGGCGCGCGTAGCTTCCACCGCGTCGGCAATCGTCCCGTGGCCCGAGATCATAATGGCGGGCGCCGTTGTCCCGTTCTGCTTGACCGCCTTCAGCAGGTCGATTCCGCTGCCGTCGGGCAGCTTCATGTCCAGCAGGTAGGCGTCGGCGCGCCCCGCGTCCGGGTGCTTGGTGAACTCGGCCACACTGCGGCAGAAGTTCACCGCATACCCCTCGCGCTCCAGAATCATGCGCAGCGAGCGTCCGATATTCTCTTCGTCATCCACGATCAGGATGCGTTTGGATGCCATGAGTTGCCACGGGCAGCAGTACTCGGAAACCTGCGCCGCCCAGTTCTCCTTTCACCACAATAATGTCTCCGCCATTCAGCAGCGCGCTCTTGCGCGCGATGGAAAGTCCCAGCCCCATGCCGCGTTTCTTGAACGAGATGGTGGGTTGAAACAGGCTGGAGCGCGCCTGTTCGCTCAGCCCCGGTCCGGAATCGTGCACTTCGATGGCGACGCGGCCGCCATCGGCCGCCGTCACTCCGAGGATCCTGCCGCCCTCGCCCGCGGCTTCGGCCGCGTTCTCCAGCAGGTTGGTCAGGATGCCCTTCAACAGATCCTGGTCCGCCACCACCGGCGGCGCGCTTTCCGCCAGGCGGCAATCGTAGGCCACCTCGGGATGCGCCGTTTTGAGGAACGCAATGCGCTCCTGCAAGAGGCCGTTGACGTCCACTTCACCGGGCTGCACCGGCGGCTCCGCGGCGAATTGCGAGAACGCTCGGATGCGCCGCTCCAGCGTTTCGATTTCGTCCACCACGATCTGCGTGGCCTGCTCCATGAAGCCGCGATCGGCATCGTCGTAGCGCACCAGCATCTCTTCCACGGTCAGCCGGATGGGCGTCAGCGAGTTCTTCACCTCGTGCGCCATCTTGCGCGCCAGCGTCTGCCAGCTTGCCAGTTGCCGCAGGTAGACCAGCCGCTCCGTGCTCTCCTGCAGCTTGCCCGCCATGTTGTTGAAGGCCCCGATGGCGCGCCCGATTTCGTCATCGCGCCGCGCCTGCACGCGCGCGTTGAGATCGCCCGCCGCCAGTTTGCCCAGCCCCGTGGTCAGCTCCTGGATGGGCCGGCTGATGCGGTGCGCCAGGTAGACCAATAGCGCCAGCGACACCAGCCAGATGCTCGCCGCCAACAGTACGTACGCGCGCTTGACGCCGCGGCGCAGATCGCGCTCATTGGCCTCTTCCACCGCGCGCCGCGCATCGCGAATCTCGCGCGTCAGGCGATCCATGCCCACATCGCCCAGGCTCTCGGAGTACGACCAGATCTCGTTGCCGTGGCGCACCAGGTAATCCAGGCGGTTGCCATCCGGGCCGGCGCGCACGACGCGCTCCCCATCCAGCCCACCGGAGAAGATCTTGATGGCTTCCGGCCACGACGCACGGTCCAGCGCCTCGTACTTGTGCGCGGGGATCTGGCCGGCTTGCGCCTTCCTCCGCAGGTCTTCGCTGGCGCGTTCGTAAAGGCCGAGGGCGGTGCCCTTGAGCGATTTCGATAGCGTATCCAGCCGGCTGGTGGACGACGTGTCGATGCTTTCCTCCAGCAGCGAGGTGGTAATCCAAATGGTGGCGGCGAGAGGCGCCAGCGTGGCCGCCAGAAAGATCAGGATCAGCCTGTTGCGAAGGCGGTTCACCCGTTTCGCGACCCGCGGCCTGCCATACGGGGCAGATCGGCCAGACGCACGCGTGTCTCCAGCGGTCCCCAATGCGTGACTTCGGTGTTCTTGCGGCCCAGAAGGTCGATCAGGTCGTGAAGACTGATGCCGATTTTGGCCTCATCGGCAAAATCGCGCGCCGTGCCGGTGCGCA
>JADGNS010000750.1 GCA_017883355.1 Candidatus Solibacter sp. | reverse complement strand
CATTCCGGATCAACTGGCCAAGGACTACGACAAGCTGTGGACTCCGCCGAGGATGCAGCAGGTGGTGGACGCGGCGGCGAAGAATCACGTGGCGGTGGAGTTGAACGACCGGTACAAGCTGCCCAGTGCGGCGTTCGTGAAGTTGGCGAAGGCGGCGGGCTGCAAGTTCACGTTCGGCACGAATAATACCGGGCCGAACGATTTGGGGCGCAGCGAGTACGGGTTGAAGATGATCGACGAGTGCAAGCTGGGCTGGCAGGATTTCTTCGTGCCGGGCGCGTGGTGGCCGAAGGCGACGGAGCGCAAGGGCGATCTGCTGAAAGCGTGAGTGGTGGGACTGGAAACGTAAGCTGCGGCCGATTGGCAATCGGCCGGCGGCGGTAAACAACCGCCGCGCAGGATGCCATCCTGCCCCACATCTTGTGACAAACTAGTCTAGTGATTGGTCGGACGATTTCGCATTATCAGGTTATCGAGAAGCTGGGCGCCGGTGGGATGGGCGATATCTATAAGGCCCAGGACGCACGGCTGCATCGCATGGTCGCGATCAAGGCGCTGACCAATGCCAGCGCGGGCGATTCGGACCGGCGGCGGAGGTTCATCCAGGAGGCGCAGGCGGCCTCCGGACTGAATCATCCCAACATCATCACCATATACGACATCGTGTCGGAGGAAGACTCCGAGTACATGGTGATGGAGCTGGTGAGTGGCAAAACGCTGGCCGATTTGATTCCGCCGGGCGGCGTGGGCGTGGCCAAGACGCTGCAATACAGCACGCAGATGGCAGATGCGTTGCGCGCGGCGCACGCGGCGGGAATTATCCACCGCGACCTCAAGCCGGGCAACGTGATGGTGACCGATTCGGGGCTGGTGAAGATCCTGGATTTCGGCCTGGCGAAGATCAACGCGGCAACCGAACTGACCGAGGAGACGCAGACCATCGATGCGGCGCCGCTGACGGTGGAGGGCTCCATTCTGGGGACGGTGGCGTACATGTCGCCGGAGCAGGCGCAGGGCAAGAAACTGGACGCGCGCAGCGACATTTTCTCCTTCGGCGTGGTGATGTACGAGATGCTGACGGGGACGAAGGCATTCAAGGGCGACACGACGATCACCACGCTGACCGCGATTCTGCGCGACGAGGTCAAGCCGATCGCGGAACTGGTGACGGACGTACCAGCGGAGGTGGTGGAGATCATTTCGCTGGCGCTGAAGAAGGATCCCAAGGACCGCTGGCAGAGCACGCAGGTGATGTACACGGTGCTGGCGGCGCAGAAGGCGAGGTTCGATTCGGGCGCGATCAGCAATCCGGGGTTCGTGGCGCCGCTGGGAAGGCCGGTATCGCAAGCGCCCACGTGGCAGGCGCCGCGGGATTCCTCGCTAGCGCCGACGCCGGTGGTCTTGCCGCCGGTGGGCCCGCCGCGCAAGCGGCGCAGCAAGTGGATCTGGATCGCCATCGGGCTGAGCTTCGCGTATTGGAAAACGTGCGGCTCGCCGTCGAACAAAGTGCGCATATCCCAACGCGGCGTGGAAATTCCCGGGCTGACGATTGATACCTCTCCGGCGCCGCCGGCAGCACCCAACGCACCGGACGCGGCGGTGCCGGATCACAAGGCCGCGGGCGTGCTTACCAACCAGAGCATCCTCGACATGGTGGAGGCGTCGGTGCCGGAAGCGGTAATCATCGGCCACATACGCGCGTCGAAGACGAAGTTCGATCTTTCGACGGCGGAGATTATCAAGCTCTCGAAGGCCGACGTGCCGGCGGCGGTGATCGACGCGATGCACAATCCGGCGGCGCCGGGGAAACCGGCTGCGGCAGCGGCTGCCACGGTTGCGGTCATGTCGCCGGGGGCAGCGCGGATGGTGCCGGTGATCGGCGGCGTGCCGTTCGAGATCACGCTGATGGAGGACGTGCCGAACGATCCGGCGGAGGGACTGGCGCTGCACTTCCAGGCGGCCAAGGATTATCAGGTGGACGGCGCGGTGGTGATCGCCAAGGGCGCGGCGGTAACGGGCGAGGTGCTGATGGCGGGCAAGAAGAATATTCTGGGGCGCGGGGGCAAGCCGATGTTCCGCCTGATGGCGGTGGACGCGGTGGACGGAAGCAAGCTCAAGGTGAAGGCAGCGCCGGGAAGAAGCTCGGATAAGAACGAAAGGAATATCGAGCCGCCGGGGCATCGGGGTAAAGACTCACTGGCGCCGGCGGGAAGCTCGTACCTGGCGTACTTCGACGGAGATCAGACGGTGGCCGGGAGGAAGTAGCGACACTTCTTTCCTCCTGCTTTTTCGGCCGCGAATCTGATGAAACCTTTATCAGTCTGATGAAACCTTTATCAGTGACGCCAAGATAAAATATTTCCTCGCTTCCCTAAGTCATTCTCCAGTAATATCTTAGCCGGCTTCGTCCCCTTCCCTGCCCCCGGAGACTCACGTCCTGCTGCCGTAACATGGAATCAGGGGGGCGCCCCGCGCTTCCCCGCTTGCGGGAATCGCAGGGGAAACCGGCCAGATCTGTCCGGTTTTCTGTGCTCTTTCTGAAGCTAACCTATTTATTATCAATAAAACAGTGCCTGATTGGCCGGACATACCTGTCCGGTTTCTGAATCGGGGCCGGCTAGTTACCCGGTGGCGCGGTTGATTCCGTGCTGTCCGCGTGGCTTACCGAACGATATACGGGCAATACAGAAATGATTTCCGAAGACCAATGTTCTCAAAAACAGAACACGCGTAGGGAGCTGACATGCTCCCCATCTACGCCGCCGTCCCAGTGGGCGGCATCCCAGTTGTTACATGTGGCGTGCGCCTACAGCAATCCATTTCGTTGCCGCAGCCGGCGCCATCTGATGGACAACTTCATGCCTCACATGCGGACCAGCCCGAACGTGGTGCTCCACGTCGGGGAGCTGGCCTATGGAGACCGCCCTTATGAGGTTACCGGGGCGGATTCCGGCGACGTTCAGCTCCGCACGGAGCACGAACTCTGGCACAAAGAGAACATCCTCAACGCGGTCATTGCTCGCTTCCCCGCGGACTGGAAGTACGGGGCCTACGTGGATGGGGATTTCGTGATGACGCGGTACGATTGGGCGCTGGAGGCCATTCAGCAGCTGCAACACCATGACTTCGTGCAGCTCTTCTCCGGCTACTCCGATATGACCGCCGATCACCGGCCGTTCCGCATTCAGCCGTCGTTTTCCTACGCGCAGTGGAACTACACGCCGGCCACGGTCGGGTCGGCCCTGCGTCCATCCTGCGCCCGTAACGCAAGTCCAGGGGCCACCGGTGGCGCATGGGCGTTCCGGCGCGACGCGTTGCATAAGGTTGGCGGCCTGCTCGATAGCTGTATCCTGGGAGCCGCCGACTGGTACATGGCGTTTGGATTCATCGGCAAGACCACCGACGGACATCCGGAAGCAGTCAGCTGTGGCGCGCCCTACGAAGCCTCCATCCGGCGCTGGCAAGACCGCGCGTACGCCACCGTAAAAGGCAACATCGGGTACGTCGAGAACCACGCCATACACCACTGGCACGGATCGAAATCCAATCGTGGTTACGGCAGCCGTTGGCAGATCTTGCGGGACAACGATTTTGACCCGAACACCGATATCTTCCGTGACGGGCAGGGAATCTGGCAACTGGCCAGCAACAAACCCAGGCTGCGCGACGACATTCGCCGTTACTTCCTATCCCGTAGTGAGGACAGCTCCACCCTGTCACCGTCCGAGGACCCG
>JADGNS010000749.1 GCA_017883355.1 Candidatus Solibacter sp. | reverse complement strand
AAGTTCTGTCATATGCCGACTCGCGGTCGACCGGATACCGCCGGCGAGCGACGAAGGAGCCGCGATGTTGTGCGTCGCCGCATCGATTCCAATTGACACTCGCGTCACGCAGATCATAAGATGCGCAATCCGTTTGTCGGACAATCAGACTAAACGGATTGATAGGAGGTCGTCAAGTTCCACCGAAGACCGGTCGGTTCTGGGGCGGCACACCAACCCCGATAAACGCAGCAGCGATCAGACATTCAGGCAAAAGGAGAAGACATGTGCAAGAGATTTGATGGAAACATTCGAATCGGGCGTGCTGTGGTCAAGGCAGCCCTGGTCGCTGTCTTTGCGGCCGGGGCAATCACCCAGGCGAACGGCCAGGAAACATTCAAGGTCGGCGTCGTAACTTTCTTGTCCGGGCAGGCGGCAGAGAGCTTCGGCATCCCCGCAGCGAATAGTGCCAAGGTGATGACCGAGGCTTTCAACAAGGGCGCCGCGCCCAGGCCTTACGACAAGATCGGTTTCGGAGGCATGAAGATCGTGCTTACGATGGTGGATGAAGCCGGTGGTGCCACCAAGCAAGTGCAGGAACTGCGCAACCTGTATCAACGCGAGAACGTGGACGTGGTGGTGGGATTCGTAGGCTCCGGAGACTGCCTGGCCGTCGCGCCGGTAGCCGAAGAGTTGAAGAGACCATTGGTGCTGTTTGATTGCGGCACGCCCAGAATCTTCGAGGATGCCAGCTACAAGTACGTCTTTCGCACTGCCTCCCACGCCACCATGGACAACGTCGCCTTAACCCGCTATCTCAAGGCCCGCAAGATCAAGGCCGACAGCATCAGCATGATCAACCAGGATTACGCTTGGGGCCAGGATTCCCGCGCCGATTTTCTTAGCGCGATGGAACAACTCTATCCGGGCAGCAAAGTCAACGGCGACTTGCTGCCGAAGTTCGGCGCGGGCCAGTACGGCACCGAGATCTCCGCACTCAGCCGCCAACCGTCCAACATCCTCTACTCCAGTCTTTGGGGCGGTGACCTGCAGGCCTTCATTCTGCAGGGCGCGCCCCGCGGCCTGTTCAAGAGCAGCCAGCTGGTGCTCAGCGCCGCAGATCATGTGCTGCCCTCTCTGGGGGAAAAGATGCCCAACGGCGTGATCTTCGGCGCCCGCGGCTCCTATGGCGTTCTGGCGCAGAAGAGCGCCCTTAACGACTGGTTCTGGAAGACCTACCAGGATGCTCACGGTCCCGCAGCGGTGGTGCAAGCGAGCTACCGTATGGCACAGGCCGTCCTCGGGCTGAAGGCCGCCGTGGAAAAGGCGATGGCCAAGAACGGCGGTAAGAAACCGGCAGCCGACGAAATTGCCGAAGCCCTGCGCGGATCCGAGTGGGACTCCCCCGGCGGCACCATCCGTATGGCCTTGGGCAACGGCCACCAGGCAATTCAGAACATTTCGATCGGCCGGACTCGCTACGACCCAGCCAAGAAAATGGTGGTTGCCGACGATATCCAGGTGTTCCGTGCCGAGTGCGTCAATCCGCCCGCGAACATGAAGAGTCTGGATTGGATCAAGGCTGGTTTCCCTGGCGCCAAGTGCGACTGAACCACGATCCAGCTTAGGCGGGAGCGGATACGCAGTGGATCTGGTGCTGACCATCGTCATCGACGGTCTGATCTATGCCTCCTGGCTGTTCATTGTCTCCCTGGGACTGACGCTGGTCTTTGGCGTACTCAAGATCCTCAACATCGCCCACGGCAGCGTCTATGCCATCGGTGCCTACGCCGCTGCCTCCCTGGTCGCCCTGTTCGCGTCCTGGGGGCTGGCGCCATGGATGTCGCCGGTGGCCATGCTGCTGGCCGCTGCCGGCGTTGCCGCGATTCTGGGCCCGTTGCTGGAGCGGGGGCTACTGGAACGTTTCTACGGCCGCGACGAAGTATTGCTGCTCCTGGTCACCTACGCCTTGTTCCTGGTGCTGGAGGACGTGACCAAGTTGATCTGGGGCGTCAATCCCTACTATGTATCCGAGCCCTACAGCCTGTTCGGCAACGTGGCGATCGGCTCCCTGTCCTTCGTTGGCTTCGACTTTGCTCTGATCGTCCTCGCCGTGGTTTGCGGCGTATTGGTGTGGTTTTGCCTGAACCGGACGGTGGCGGGCAAGATCGTCCTGGCGGTAATCCACAACCCGGAAATGAGTGCGAGCATGGGTGTGAACGTGAAATGGGTGAACTGCGCCGCCTTTACCATCGGCGTCTTCCTGGCCGCCCTGGGTGGAGCGTTTACGGCTCCGATGATTTCGGTCCAGCCGGGTCTGAGCGTCAGCGTCATCATCGTCAGCTTCGCGGTGGTCATCATTGGCGGCCTGGGCAGTATCGAAGGCGCCGCCATCGGCGCGCTGATAGTCGGCATCGCCCGGGCCCTATCGGTGCACATCCTGCCCGAGGTGGAACTGTTCTCGATCTACGTCGTGATGACCGCGGTTCTGGTGTTCCGGCCCGAGGGGCTTTTCCAAAGCGTTAAGGCGAGGCAAATCTGACAATGACTCAGGGCAAAACGATTCTGGTGGCCCTGGGCGCCGCGGGGGCGCTCCTCGTTGCCGGCCTGCTCACGCCTAAGTGGCTGCTGTTTCTGACCACAATGTCGGTCTCCCACGGACTGGCGATCCTGGGCATCGTGGTGCTATCCCGGGGCGGTGGCGCCACCTTTGGCCAAGGACTGTTCTTCGCGATCGGCGCCTACGCCGCCGCCCTGGCGGAACACCAGATGGGCGTCTCCGACGCGCTGCTGCGAGTGCTGTTAGGCGGACTTTCCGCCGGCCTGCTAGGCTCGCTGGTGGCCCCCCTGCTGACCCGTTACCGCGGGATCTTTTTCGCCATGCTCACGCTGGCCCTGTCGATGGTGGTGTACGGGATCCTGACCAAGGCCACGGCGCTGGGCGGCTCCGACGGCTTCAACCTCACCCGACCGACCCTGCTGGGCTTCGAATTGGACGGCGACAGCGGCGACTACGTCCTCTACGCAGTGACCATCGTCGTCTCGGCTCTCGCCAGCGCGCTGGTAGCGATATATTTTCGCTCGGCCTCCGGGCTGGTGTCTCTGGCGGTCCGGGGTAACGCCCTGCGATTGGAATATCTCGGCGCGTCGACCCGCGCATCGCTTGGCCTGGATTTCACCATCGCCGCCGTCCTGGGCGGGGTCGGCGGCGCCCTGACGGCGTTGGCCCTGGGTCATGTGGACCCGAACTTTACCTATTGGACGACCTCTGGCGAGTTCGTTTTCGCCGCCGTCCTGAGCGGTTATCAAAGCGTATTCGCGGTGTTCATTGCCTCACTCGGTCTGGAGGTGGTGCGCTCCTTCTCCAACCTGTATTTTCCCAACACCTGGCAACTGGCCTTGGGCCTGTCTCTGATCCTGGTCGTTTTGTTCCTTCCGGAGGGTATCGGCTCCATTTGGGCCGGCCGTCACCGGCATCGGCCGGTCGCGAAGGCCAGCGGCGTCGCATGAGCTTTCTGCTGTCCGCGCGGGGGCTGAACAAGCGCTTCGGCGCGGTGGTTGCCGCCGAGGACGTTTCAATTGATGTGCCACCTGGACAAAAGCTCAGCCTGATTGGCAGCAACGGTGCCGGCAAGACCACCTTCGTCAATATGGTTACCGGATTTCTGAAACCCGATTCGGGCCAGATCGAGTTGTTGGGAGACGACATCACGCGGCTTAGCCCGCGCCACATCGCCAGGCTCGGTATCTGTCGCTCCTTCC
>JADGNS010000748.1 GCA_017883355.1 Candidatus Solibacter sp. | reverse complement strand
GGCAAGGCGCTGGCCTCATTGTGGAAGCCGCCCTATCAGGTAGACGTGACGGGCGTGCTGAAACCGGGCGCCAACCAGTTGGAGGTGAAGGTCACCAACCAGTGGACCAACCGGCAGATGGGCGACCGGCTCGGGCCACCCGAAAAGGCGGTCCTGGCGCCGGCCGGCGGACGCGGCGGCGGTTTCGGGCCGGCCCCGCAGGGTCCCCTCGAGTCTGGCCTGATCGGTCCGGTGACGGTGGTTGTGCTCGATAAGTCTCAGGTCGCCGACGCTCCGCCGGACAGTATTGCGGGTATTCCGGTGAACTATACGGAGGCCCTCACCGGCAGATACAGCCTGCCGGATCCGCTGGTGCTCGCCAACGGCTCGCCGGTACAGGACGCGAAGACCTGGAACGAGGTCCGGCGGCCGGAGATCGTGCGTCTCTTCGAAGACAACCAGTATGGCCGCAGCCCGGCGCGTCCGGCCGCGATGAGCTTCGACGTATTCGACAAAGGAACGCCCGCGCTGGATGGCAAGGCAATCCGGCGCCAGGTGACCGTCTACTTCACCAAGGACAAGGCGGGGCCGAAGATGGACCTTTTAATTTACCTGCCCGCCGGCGCCCAGAAACCCGTTCCGCTATTGCTCAATCTCGGCTTTTCGGCCAATTCGAGCACGGTGGACGATCCCGGTATCAAGCCCGGCGAAGTCTGGGGCCGCGACAAGAAGAAGGTGCCGGCAAATCGCGGGATGAACTTCGGCAGGACGAACGTGGCGCAGGTGCTGGCTCGCGGTTTCGGCTTTGCCACGGTCTACTATGGCGATCTCGACCCGGACTTCCCGGGCGGAGTTTCGCTGGGTGTGCGGGCTTTGTATCTGAAAAAGGGGCAAACCGAGCCGGCGCCGAATGAGTGGGGCGCCGTCTCTGCCTGGGCCTGGGGCCTGAGCCGGGCGATGGATTACCTCGAAACCGACAAGGGCGTGGATGCCAGGCGCGTCGCCATCATGGGAGTCTCCCGGTTGGGGAAGACGGTGATGTGGGCGGGCGCCCACGATCCGCGGATTGCCATGGTGATCGCCAGTTGCTCCGGTGAAGGCGGCGCGGCGTTGAGCCGCCGCAATTACGGCGAGACCATCGCTCACCTGGTGGAGCCGACGCGGTACCCGTACCAATTCGCCGCCAACTATCAGAAATATGCCAACAGCGTGGACCAGTCCCCCGTGGACGCTAACCTGCTGGTGGCGCTGATGGCGCCGCGGCCGGTTCTGCTGCAGACCGGCAACACGGACCGTTGGTCCGATCCGAAAGGCGAATTCCTGGCGGCAATTGCCGCCGGGCCGGTATACCGGCTGCTCGGCAAGCGGGGACTTGATACGGACCAGATGCCTGCCGCCGGAGAGCCGATTCTGAATACTATCGGCTATTACATGCACGCCGGCGGCCACGGCACCATCCCGTCCGACTGGGAGGTGTTCCTGAAGTTTATGGAATTGCACCTGGCGCCGGGACAGTAGGGAACTTGCTCCACGGAACCACGCCATTGGCGCAGCAACACGGCGGCCCTCTAAGAACCTCACTCGGTGATGGATCTCCGCGAAGCGGATCGCGCATTCTGACTTCTGGCTCCTGACTCCCTCGACTCCCATATCCCGCAGGGATATCAAGGGCGAAGCCCTTGGCTAGTTAGCGGTTGATCAATCGCTGCGCGCCCTCGCTGTACCGGGCTCCCTGGACCGTAATCTGCGATGCGGCGCTCTCGATGTCGCGGAGATCGCCGGACGTAAGTTCCACTTCCGCGGCCCCGATATTCTCCTCGACGCGCGCCAGCTTCGTGGTGCCCGGGATGGGAACCATCCACGGCTTCTGAACAAGCACCCAGGCGAGCGCGATTTGGGCTGGTGTCGCCTGCTTGCGCTGAGCGATTGCATCGAGCAGCTCGATCAGGGCTCGATTCGCCTTCCGGGCCTCCTGCGCAAAACGGGGTACGGTGTTACGGAAGTCGGTGCTATCGAAGGTGGTATTCTCGTCGATCTTGCCGGTGAGGTAGCCCTTACCAAGCGGGCTGAATGGAACAAAGCCGATTCCCAGATCTTCGAGCGTCGGAATGATCTCCGCCTCCGGCTCCCTCCACCACAACGAGTATTCGCTCTGCAGGGCGGTGACCGGTTGGACGGAGTGAGCGCGACGAATCGTGTTCACCCCTGCCTCGGAAAGCCCGAAGTGCTTGACCTTGCCTTCCCGAATCAGGTCCTTCACCGCTCCCGCGACGTCTTCGATCGGCACCTCCGGATCGACACGATGCTGATAGAACAGATCGATGGAGTCGACCCCGAGCCGCTTGAGCGACGCCTCGGCGACCTGCTTGATGTGCTCCGGCCGGCTGTTCAGACCAGCCTGCTTCCCATTGGCGTCGAAGTGGAACCCAAATTTGGTCGCAATCGCGACCTGCCCGCGGAAGGGAGCGAGAGCTTCACCTACCAGTTCCTCATTGATGTACGGGCCATACACTTCCGCGGTATCGAAGAACGTTACGCCGCGTTCCACGGCTCCACGGATCACCGGGATCATCTCCTGCTTGTCCTTGGCCGGGCCGTAACCGAAGCTCATTCCCATGCAGCCCAGGCCGATCGCCGAAACTTCCAGGCCGCTCTTTCCCAGTTTGCGCTTCTGCATTGTTTCTCCTCCAGACGTGTTTCGCTTCATTTCCAGGTTAGGACCGACTGCCATGGAAGCGGTATCCCGATCCTTCCGATTTATTGCCTGGTTCTCTTGGGCTGTTGCTCCGGGCTCAGGGTGAGGAAGTATCCTGGAGTGAGAGACCACAACTACTGAACATGAATAATCACACCATTCCTGCGGCTGCGGTCCCCTTTCGAGCACAGGAGTTGCGGGCTGAGCTGGCTCGCAAGATTGCGTTCTTCGTTGGCTCCGCAGAGAACCGGGCAACAGAAATCCCCGGCGTGACGCTCCATCGGCGGACGGCGCCCACCGCTCCGTGCTGCATGACTTACCAGCCCGGCGTGACTGTAATTGCGCAAGGGCGGAAGCGCGTAGAACTCGGCCAAAATGTTTTCATCTACGATTCGTCGCGATTCCTGCTGACGTCTGTCGATTTGCCGGTCGTCAGCCGGGTGATCGAGGCAAGTGAAGAGACGCCCTGCCTGGCGTTGTCCCTCAAGCTCGAGATTCCTGTGGTCCGGGAACTACTCAGCCGGGAAGAGGTTCAACTGGCGGAGACACCGTCTGATAGTCCTGGGATGGCCACCGGTGAGACGACGGTGGATTTTCTCAGTGCATGCTGCCGGCTGGTTGACCTTCTGCAGACGCCGCAGGACATTCCGTTTCTCAGTGGCCTGATTGAACGCGAGATCATCTACCGAATCCTTCGGAGCGCGGAGGGGGCGCGCCTTCGAGCCATTGCAACACTAGGAGAGCAGAGCTACCGGACCGCGAAAGCGATCGGCTGGATCAGGGCGAACTATGCGAAGCCGCTCCGGGTGCAAGATCTCGCAGCAGCGGCGGGCATGGGCATTTCCACGCTGCACCATCACTTCCGGTTGCTGACCGCGATGAGTCCTCTTCAGTATCAGAAACAGCTTCGGTTGCAGGCTGCGCGGGGACGCATGCTCATGGATGGTCTGGACGCAGCAAGTGCGGCTTTTGAGGTCGGGTACGAAAGCGCCAGCCAATTCAATCGCGAATACAGTCGTTTTTTCGGCCAACCGCCAATGCGGGATGTTAAGGCTCTTCGCTCGCCAGGC
>JADGNS010000049.1 GCA_017883355.1 Candidatus Solibacter sp. | reverse complement strand
CGCCGCACTGTAAGCTGGCGGTCGTCAGGGACCTGGTCGCGGCGGGCAAGGTCCGCACCACCGTTTCGGCGCTCGCCGGCGGCGCGGCCCTGGGGTTCGGTTTCCAGGAGATCATCGGCGTGGTTGCGGCGCTCACGCCAAAGACTTCTACAAGAGTATGACGACACACGCCGATCACCGCGTCTGGCAGGACGTCTACCGGCCGAAGACGCCGGCCGGCGAGGTATACCTGAAGCTCACGGTGGTGGACGACGTGCTAATCGTGTCCTTCAAGGAGCTATGAAGAAAGGAGCAATGCCATGAAATGCCCATCCTGCGGCGAGGGGAAACTGGTGCGCGACACACGCGATATCCGGTACACCTACAAAGGCGAAACGACGACGATTCCGGCCGTACGCGGCGATTTCTGCCCGGCCTGCGGGGAAAGCGTGCTCGCCGCGGCGGAATCGTCACGCGTGAGCGCGGCGATGTTGGAGTTCAACAAGCAGGTGAACGCCTCCATCGTCGATCCCGGGTTCATCGCGCGTGTCCGCAAGAAACTGGCGCTCGACCAGCGGCAGGCGGCTGCGATCTTCGGCGGCGGCCCCAATGCGTTTTCGCGCTACGAGAACGGCAAGACCAAGCCACCGCTCGCGCTGGTGAAACTCCTCATGGTGCTCGACCGGCACCCCAATCTGCTGAACGAGGTCAGGGCCGGGCGATAGTCACGCCGGGGCGTACGCGCATTGCCTCGCTGCCTTACGTGGTGCGGAAGGCCGTCCGCCACGAGATCTTCACGCGTTCAGGAAATTCATACCTGAAAGCGTGAAAATAAAGAATCTCCCCCGAGGAAAAGTAAAGTACCAATTTTCAGATTTCTTTACTGATTCGCACGGATCGGCAAAAGGAATACCGCCGTGCACCAAGGCCCGTGGCGGGGCGCTATCGTAGAGTCATGAAAGCTTTGGTCAAGAGCGCCCGCCAGCCGGGACTGTGGCTGGAGGACATCGCCGTCCCCGAGATCGGCATCAACGACGTGCTGATTCGCGTGTTGAAGACCGGCATCTGCGGCACCGATGTGCACATCTACAAGTGGGACGAGTGGGCGCAACAGACGATTCCGGTACCCATGGCGATCGGCCACGAGTTCGTCGGGCGGATTGAAGCGGTGGGGTCCAATGTGGCCGATTTCTTCCCGGGCGATATCGTCAGCGGGGAAGGCCACGTGGTGTGCGGGCGCTGCCGCAACTGCTTCGCCGGGCGGCGCCACTTGTGCGCGCACACGATGGGGGTGGGCGTCAACCGTCCGGGGGCTTTCGCCGAATACATCGCGCTGCCGATGACCAATATCTGGCGCCACCACGATGGCATCGATCTCGACGTGGCCGCCATCTTCGATCCGTTCGGCAACGCGGTGCACACGGCGCTCTCGTTTCCGGTGCTGGGGGAGGACGTGCTGGTCACGGGCGCGGGTCCGATCGGGATCATGGCGGCGGCGGTGGCGCGGCACGCCGGGGCGCGCTTCACGGTGATCACGGACCTCAACCCTTACCGTCTCGAACTGGCGGAAAAGCTGGGCGTGACGCTGGCCGTCAATGTGCGGGAGCAGAAGCTGGCCGACGTGCAGAAGCGGCTCGGCATGACGGAAGGGTTCGATGTCGGCCTGGAGATGTCGGGCAGCCCGGCGGGCTTCCGCGACATGCTGGCCAACATGAGTCACGGCGCGCGGATTGCGATGCTTGGCATCCCGAGCGAGGAGATGTCGATCGACTGGCGCACGGTGATCTTCAACATGCTTACCATCAAGGGCATCTACGGGCGGGAAATGTACGAGACGTGGTACAAGATGAGCGTGATGCTGCAATCGGGCCTGGATATCTCGCCGGTGATTACGCACCGCTACCACTACACGGAGTTCGAAAAAGGCTTTGCGGCGATGATCTCCGGCAACTCGGGCAAAGTGATTCTGAGCTGGGATTGATTACATCTCCAGTTTGCCCTGGTAGGAGAGATCTTTCACGCGGAACTCGATCTCGCGTTCGGGGAACTTGAGGCCGCCCAGATAGAGGCGGAACAGCACGATTTTATCGGCCGGCGCGACCGCGCGGGGGAAGATCAGGCGCAGCACCGGATCGGAGGGGGTGGGCGGGAAGTGGCCGAGGATTGAGTAGGTCTTCTTGCCGATCAGCATGACGGACTCCTCTTCCATGCGCTTGCTCTCGCGCGCATCGCCCAGCCCCTTCAGCGTCGGGTAGGTGACGGCCAGGACGAAATTCTCGGCGCGGTGGGCGCTGAGGTACTCGAGATAGTCGGGGTCGGGTTCCGGCATGGGGTGGGGATTCTTCTTCAGGCGGAGGCGCAGTTCGGCTTCGGCGTGCTCGATGGGCGCCGCGGTGGCCAGATAGATGACCACCACGGGGGCCTCGGAGGATTGCTGCGCCCAGGGGCTGTCGGTTCGGACGGTCTGGATCTGGGCATCGGTCCACGCCTCGGGAGGCCTGGTTTCCCAGAAGGGTTGGGCCAGGAAGAAGAGCAACGGCAGCAGGGCGTGCATAATCACAATATGACAGCAATCCGGCGCGGCGGAGTGGAGGATCTGGAGGCGGTCGCCGCCATCCAGCGGGCTAGCCCGGGTGCGGCCGGGTGGAACGTTGCGGACTACCTGAAGGAGGATATTCGGGTCGCAATTGTCGGAGATCGCATCGTGGGATTCCTGGTGGCGCGTACTGTGGCGGCCGACGAACGGGAGATTCTGAATCTGGCGGTGGCGCCGGAGTTCCGGAGGAAAGGGGTCGCGCGCGGCCTCGTGGCCGACGCTTTGGGGGCGTTCCGCGGCTCGGTCTTTCTGGAAGTCCGGGAGTCCAACGGAGTAGCCCAGGAGTTCTATAAGTCATTAGGTTTTAAGGAGCTTAGCAGGCGGAAAGGGTACTACGACTGTCCCCCCGAAACGGCTATTGTCATGAAGTTTCATTCATGTTAAGGTGGCCTTAGACGGGTGATGCCGTCGTCAATGAAAACGCGAGATTACCCACCGGGCCTTTCCGAATTCGCCAACCCGGCGCGGCAACCTCACTGGGAGGAATTGCCCAATATGGAACGGATTGCACTGGAAGAGTTGAAAGCGCATCTGATGGCTACCAATGAGGAGTATCGGGGCCTTGCCAGCCAGCACTCAGAGTTCGCCCACAAGTTGGACGAATTGGAAGCGCTTCCCCACCTGACCGATCAGGAACAGTTGGAGGAAGTGCGGCTGAAGAAATTGAAACTCCGCTTGAAAGATCAGATGGAAGCGATCGTGAGCCATTCCAGGGCTCAGCAGGTTGCTTAACGTCAGGTGCGCGCATTGACGGTAGGTGCGTAGTTTTTTGCCCGGTCCCGCTCGCGGGGCCGGGTTTTTGGTTTTTGGGGCGTATGCGGACAGAAGACGACGAGCCGATCCGGATTCCGATCACGGATGTTTTCGACCTGCACACCATCCCGCCGCGGGATGTGGGCGCGGTTGTAGAAGAATACCTCATTGAAGCGCACCGGATGGGTTACCGGGCGCTGCGCATCATCCACGGGCGCGGCATTGGAGCGCAGCGCGAAACGGTCCGCTCGATACTTTCCAGGACGCCCTTTGTGACGGAGTTTCGTGACGCACCGGCGGAAGCCGGCGGTTGGGGCGCCACCATCGTGACGCTGCGCTGACGGATTGGGGAGGGAGACACTCAGTACCCCCGGTGGTCCGGTGGTTTGTTTCGCCCGCGTTTCACGTGATAATGGGAAAGCTCCGGAGGAGCGCCTAATGCGCGGGGTATCGGCAAAACGGATATTGCTGTTGGCCGCGGTTGCGGCCTCGTCGGTCTGGGCACAGCCACCTACCATCCTGTCGCTCCAATCCTCTACGGTGGGCAGCCCGGCCGCCTATGTTACAGGCATCACCAGCGCTACCAACCTGGCAGCCGGGGGCTTCCTGCTCTACGTCAACCTGGGCAACGATTTCTCTCCCGGTTTATTCCAGAACGTGACGTGGAACGGCACCGTACTCGCGCTGATCCGAGGCGGACTGAGCGCCACCCAAGCGATAGTATTCGTCCCGAACGCGCTGTTCCAGGCCGCTGTCAGCCCAGGGCCGGTCAGCATCGTGGTTCACGGAATCGCGCAGACCTCCAACACAGCCACGTTCACCATCAATCCTCCGTTGCAGCCGCTTGGGCCCATCCTGCCCAGCGGGACGGTCAACCAGCCCTACAGCACCAACTTCGTCACGGGCGGAACCGCTCCTTTCGCCGAGGCCGGCGTGACCGGCGGAATCTTACCCCCCGGCCTCAATGCGCCAAACCCGAGCATTACAATAAGCGGTACCCCCACGCAGACCGGCGTCTTCAATTTCCAAACCACTGCCCTGGACTTCTGGGGCAATACCGTCAACGGCAGCGATACGATTGAGATCGTAGACGTTCCCACCTTGACGTCCCTCGCGCCGAACTCCTCCGGCGCGGGCGCCGGCACGTTGACCATGACGGTGAATGGGACCCGCTTCGTCGGGCCGGTGACCGTAGGGGCGCAGACGATTCCGGGCAGCCAGGTGCAATGGGCTGGCAGTGTGGTGACGCCGTTGGCCACGACGTTCGTCAATTCGACCCAGCTCACCGCGATCGTCCCCAGTACGCTCGTGGCAACGCCGGCGTCTGCCGGCGTCGTCGTGACGCAGCCCAGCAACGCCAGTTCCGGTGTACTGCCCTTCAGTATCTTCCCACCCTCCATTTCTACCGTTGCGCCGACGTCGGTGCCGGCCGGAGCGAGCGCCCTGGCGCTGATCGTGACCGGTGCGAACTTCGTGGTGAATGCCGCGCTATCCGCCTCGTCCACAGTCTTGTTGAATGGCACCGCATTGACCACCACGTTCGTCAATATCGGAACGCTGAGCGCCGCCGTGCCGGCCAGCCTGCTGACCACTCCCGGCGTGTACAACGTGCAGGTCACCAACCCAGGCGGTACGGCCTCCAACACGGTAACGTTCTCGGTATTGGCGCCCGCCATCACTTCCCTCTCGAGCACTTCCATCACGGCGGGTTCCGCCGCCTTTCTGCTGACGGTGAGCGGCGTGAACTACCTGTCCGGATCGCAAGTATCGTTCCGGGGCACAACCTTGGCCCCCACGTTTGTCAACGGCACCACGCTGACTACGACCGTGCCAGCCAGCCTGGTCACGACTCCCGGCGTGGTCAATGTGCAGGTGATCAACCCGGGTGGCGCAACGTCGGCGGCTGCCCTTTTCACGGTGATCGCGCCGCTTGGGATCGTCACGACATCCCTTCCCTCCGGCGTTTCGGGGAGCAGCTATTCGGTCACCTTGGCCGGCAGGGGCGGGACGCCGCCCTACACGTGGACGGCTAACGGATATCCGCCCGCGCTTTCCATCAATCCCGCGAGCGGAGTGCTATCGGGAGCCCTGCAGGCCGCCGGAAGCTATCTGGTCACGGTAGGGCTGCGGGATGCGGCGAATTCCACCGTGACCGCGCAATTCCCGCTGCAGGTGAGCAACCCGCCGCCGCCCCCACTTTCGATCGCTCCTTCGAGCAGCTTGCCCTCGGGAACCGTAGGGGTGGCATATACGGGCTTCGTTTTCGCCAACGGCGGCACGGCTCCGTACACTTTCTCGCTGGGAAGCGGAAACCTGCCGGACGGTCTCGCGCTCTCTTCGGGCGGAGGGGTGTCGGGCACGCCGAGAACTCCGGGGCAGTTTTCCTTCTCGGTGGTGGTGACGGACTCCACCGGCGCCACCGGGTCCGGGGGCTTCACCATCGCGATCCAACCGGCGCCGCTGAACATTACCGGGGGGCCGACAGCCCCCGTGCCGGCCGGTACGGCGATCAACATCGCGTTCGGGGCCAGCGGCGGAGTGGGTCCCTACCGCTTCACGCCGGGCGGTAGCCTGCCGCCGGGAACGACGTTCAGCAGCGGTGTGCTATCCGGCACGCCAACCACGGCGGGCGCCTTTACTTTCCGCGTCACGGTGGCCGACAGCACCGGCGCGGTGTTCACCAAGGACTTCACACTCACCGTGACGACGGCGCAACCGCCCGCACTGAGCCTGAGCGGCTCGCTGAGCGACGGCAAAGTGGGCGTGCCGTACACAGGTCAACTATCCGCTTCCGGCGGCATAGCGCCCTACAGCTTTGCGGGCACGGGGCTGCCCGGCGGACTCAGCCTGTCGGCCGGCGGCGGCATCAGCGGTACCCCGGGCGCCGCGGGCCAGTTCACTGTGAGCGCGACGGTCACCGATTCCCGAGGGGCCACGGCCAACGGCACATTCCGCATTACGATCACCCCGGCGGACCTCACGATTGTCACCGCCTCATTGCCGGATGGGGTGGTGGGGGTTGCCTACTCGGCCGGCCTGACCGCGTCGGGAGGCGTTCCGCCGTACAGTTGGACGGTGACCGGCCTGCCGGACGGCCTCACGGCCACCGCCGCGGGCGCCATTAGCGGTACGCCGACGACGGCGGGCCAGTTCAGCGTGATCGTCAATGTGAGCGACGCCGCGGGAACAAGCTTCGGGAACCGCCGGATCGGCTACAGCCTTACCATCGCCCCTGCCCCGCTGGTAATCACCACCGCCAGCGCGCCCAACGGCACGGTGGGCACGGCGTACACGGCAAGCTTCGCCGCATCGGGCGGCACCGCGCCGTTCACGTTTAGCGCCAGCGGCCTGCCGGCCGGCCTGAGCATGTCCGCGGCGGGCACGATTACGGGCACTCCCACGGCGGCCGGCGCCGCGACCATCGTGGTAACGGTGAAGGATGCCGCCGGCGCCAGCGCTTCCAAGAGCTTCGCCGTGACGATGGGGCTGCCCTCGACGCCGCCACTGAATCTCGCGATCGCAGGCATTTCCGATACGGCCAGCCCGCTGCAGCAGCCGCGCGTACAGGTCACCCTGGGGAGCAGCTTCCCGGTGGACGTGGTGGTCACGTTGACGCTGAGCTTCGCGCCGGATAGCGGCGCGGACGACCCGACGATTCAATTTTCCGGCGGCGGGCGCACGGCCCGCATCACCGTGCCGGCGGGCGCCACGACGGGAGCCACCGATGTCGGGGTGCAGACCGGCAGCGTGGCGGGACTGATCGCCATCGCGGCGCAATTGCAGGCCAGCGGACAGGATGTCACGCCTTCGCCCGCGCCGCGCCGCACCATCCGCATCGCCGCCGGCGCACCGGTGATCGTGCCGGGGACGCTCACGGCGGTGCGCAACAGCACGGGGTTCACGGTGACGTTGACCGGCTACGTGACGGATCGCGAGCTGACACAGGCGATCTTCCAGTTCACGGCGGCCGCGGGGAGCAATCTGCAGACCACATCCGCGACGGTGACGATCGACGCGCTGTTCGCCGGATATTTCGGCGGCACGGCCGCCACGCCGTTCGGCAGCCAGTTCACGTATACGCAGCCGTTCACGGTGACCGGAAATCTGCAGGTAATCGCTTCGGTGACGGTGACGCTGGTGAATAAGATCGGCCAATCGACTCCGGCGACGGCGACGCTGAATTAGGGGACGACGCAAACAGGAGTGTCCGAGCTGCGCTCGGATTGGCAGGCTCAAGCCAGGCCCACCAATGCACAAGGCGGAGCCTTATGCCACCACTACAATAGATTAGTGGCGAGACATTTGCTCTTGTTTGCGGCGACTACGGGGTACCAGATCCGCGTGTTTGCGGATGCGGCGCGGCGGCTGGGGGTGGATGTCACGCTGGCGACGGATCGCTGCCATATCCTCGAAGACCCATGGGGCGACCGGGCGATCGCGGTGAAGTTCGATCAGATTGCGGAATCCCTGACCGCCCTGCGCGGGCTGCGCGTGGACGGCGTGGCGGCGGTGGGAGACCGTCCGGCGGTGCTGGCGGCGGCGGCAGCGGAGATGCTCGGCGTTGCTTTCCACCCGCTGGCGGCGGCGCTCGCCTGCCGTGATAAATACCTCTCGCGCCAGTTGTTTCTGGCGGCGGGGATGCGCGTGCCGGCGTTCTTTCGCGCCAGCCTGTCGGACGATCCGGCCGTAGTGGCGGCGCGCGCGCCGTACCCTTGCGTGCTGAAGCCGTTGGGACTTTCGGGCAGCCGGGGCGTGATCCGCGCCAACGATCGGCGCGAGTTCGTGGCGGCGTTCCGGCGGATTGCGAAGATCGGCGAGCGCGAGTTGCAGGTGGAGAGCTACATTGCGGGGCGCGAGTTTGCCGTCGAGGGTCTGATCACCGGCGGAAAACTCCAACCCATCGCCATCTTCGATAAACCGGATCCGCTGGAAGGGCCGTTTTTCGAGGAGACGATTTACGTCACGCCGTCGCGGGAAACGCCGGCGGTGCAGGCGGCGCTGATCGAGACCACCGCGCAGGCGGCAGCGGCGCTCGGGCTGCGGCACGGGCCGGTGCACGCGGAACTGCGCTACAACGACGAAGGCGCGTGGATCCTGGAGGTTCACGCGCGTCCCATCGGCGGTCTGTGCGCGCGCGCCCTTCGGATGGCGGACGGGATTCCGCTGGAGGAGATGATTCTGGTGCACGCGCTGGGCGGCAATGTATGGATGGCGCAGGTGGACGGGCCGGCGAGTGGCGTGATGATGATTCCGATTCCGGGCCAGGGCGGAATCTATCAGGGGGTGGAGGGAGCGGAGCGCGCGCTGGCGGTGGCCGACATCGAGGACGTGGTGATCACGGCGACCGAGGGGCAGTTGCTGATTCCGCTGCCGGAGGGGTCCAGTTATCTGGGGTTCATTTTCGCGCGCGGGGAGACGGCGGAGGCGGTGGAGCGGGCGTTGCGGCGGTCGCACGCGGAACTCGGGTTCCACATTGCGACCGCGCTGGAAACGTTCAGGCCTTCGTCTTAGGCGCGACGAAATCGGGCGGCAGTTGCGCACCCTCGCCGAAGAAATACTTGTCCATCTGTTCGAGGAGGAATTCCTGGGCCTGCGCGGTGCCGAGGTTGAGGCGGTACTCGTTCATGAGCATCTTCATGTGCTCGACCCACATCTTCCAGGCGTCTTTGGAAACGCTGTCGAAGATCTTCTGCCCCAGGGGATGGCCTTCGAACGGGATTTCGTCCAGGCCTTCCATTTCCTTTTGGAACTTCACGCAAAAGACCTTACGCGCTCCTGGCCGGATGGCGTTGTTGATCTGGTTAAAACTGCTTCCGCCGCTTCCACATCCCATGCATTCAGGATACTACTGTTGGGAGGAAGACTACTCAACGAGAGAGGCGCAGAGATCGCAGAGGAAGCGCAGAGAAGACATGTGAGGAGAGTTACTGGAAGCCCACTGCGATCAGGACCATGCCTAAGGCTCGCTGATCGCCGGGGGCGGTGAAGGTGCGGTCGACGCGGATTTCCACGGTGGTGCCCTGCAGCGGTTCGGCGGAAATGAGCGTGTAGGGTCCGGGTCCGGGGTAGGTGTGGGAGGCGACTTCGCGGCCGTCGAGGAGGAGCGTGACCGTGCGCGCTTTGGCGTTCGGCGGAATGTAGAACTCGGCGCGGAGGGTCTTGGGAACGGCGGGGCTCTTGAGAATGACGACTCCGGCTTGGGACATCCAGCGATCGGCGGGAAAGATGCCGCTGACGATTTGTTCGGCAGCTTCGGGGGCACTGATGGTGAGGTATTCCTGCGTGGCATGGCGCTCCATGACGAGGCGCGCAGTGACGCGGTCGATGGGGCCGGTGGAGATGCCGAAGGGGTAGTAGCCTTCATCCACGGTGGAGTATCCGGAGTGCGAGTTCAGGCCGATGAGGCGCAGGGGCAGGGTCGAGTCGATTTCGCGGCCTGCGAGTCGCGAAAGGGGAACCGTGAATTCCACGTTGTGCCCTAGTTCGCTGCTCACGATAATGTCGCCGGGCCGCGTGTGCTGGCCCTTGCGCGCCGCGAGGCCGTGGTCGCTCTCCAGGTAGTAGCGCAGCCCCCAATCGTTATCCACCCACACGCGGTGTCCGGCGGAGGGTCTGCGCAAGGAAGCGGCAAACTCGCGGTAGCCATCCCAGTGCTGGTAGTTGACCGTGGCGAGCGCGAGGCTCAGCTTGAGCTGGAGCGCAAACGCGAGAATCAGCCATAGTACGCGGCGGCGCGAGGCGAGGATCGCGACGGGCGCCGCCATGGGCAGGAGATAGCGCGCCGACCCCGAGAAGAAGATGACCAGTGCTCCGGCGAAGAAGATGCCGATCCAGGCGAGCAGGAAGAGCGTCTCCGGCTCGCGCCGCCGTCGCCACGCGATCGCCGCGGCGCCGGGCACGAGGGCGGGGAAGACGATCCACCACGAATGGATGAAGAGCATCAGCGCGTTCTGGAGTTTGTGCTGGATCGCCTGGAATGCGTAGGTGGAGAAGTACTCCGCGAGCTTGCCGACGGGCATGGTGCCGGTGGTGAGGCGGGTGAAGAGTTGCCAGGCGACGAGGACGATCAGGGGGGTGAGGAGGGTGGCATAAGGCTCTGCCTTGTGCAGGCGAGTCGCCTCTGGCGACTCGCCTGCGGGCGAGCTGGCGCTCGCCTGCACAAGGCGGAGCCTTATGCCACAAAACAGTATCGGCACCAGGAATACGGCTTGATACGCCATCATTGCGGCGGCAGCCATGGCGAGCGCGGCAAGCAGCATGCGGCCGGAAAGAAAGAGCGCGATCGACGCCATCCAGAAGGCCAGGAAGGGGAGATCGGCCTCCAGCGATCCTCCGTTGACCACAAATGCGGGTACCGCAATAAAGAGCAGCGTAGCCCACAGGGGACGCTCCGAAAAGCGGCAGGCCAGCGACCACATGGCCCACACCGCGATCAGCGAAAACACGATATACGCGGCGTGAAAGGGAATCTCCTTCACGTCGCCGAAGAGGAGCAGCAACGCCGCCAGCGGCCACGCATTGCCCGGGGGGTGGGAGTGGCCGCGCAGATCCACCTCGTCGCCAAGGAAGACGTACTTCACGTCGTTGGGATGCAGCGGATCCACCAGCGCGTGCTGCGCTTCGGTGAGATAAATGTGGTCGTCGCCCTGAATCGCCTGATTCAGGAACGTGAGCCGGATGACCAGCACCAGCCCCAGGCACAACAGCAGCGATGGGCGATCTACGCGGGCTTCCATCGCAACACCGGCTTGCGCGCGGCGGTGACTTCATCGACGCGGCTGGTGCGGGTATTGTAGGGCGCGTTCTTCACCATCTGCGGGTCGGTCTCGATCTCATGAGCGATGGAGATCATGGCGTCGATGAAGCTGTCGATTTCGAGCTTGCCTTCGGTTTCGGTGGGCTCGATCATGAGGGCGCCGTGGACGATCATGGGGAAGCTCACGGTGTAGGGGTGGAAGCCGTAGTCGATGAGGCGCTTGGCGATGTCGCCGGTGCGCACGCCGAGTTTCGCCTGACGGTCGTCGCTGAAGACCACCTCGTGCATGTTGGGCGATTGGTAGGGCAGGTCGTAGTAGGGTTCCAGCGCCTTGCGGATGTAGACGGCGTTGAGCACCGCATCCATGGTGGCGTTGCGCAGTCCGGGACCGCCATGCGCCTGGATGTAGGCGAGGGCGCGCACCAGGACGCCGAAGTTGCCGTAGTAGGCTTTGACGCGGCCGATGGAGTGCTTGCGTTTGTAATCGAAGGCCAGCTTCTTGCCGGAGCGGCGGAGGCGCGGAGCGGGCAGGAATGGCTCCAGCACCTTCTTGACCGCGACTGGCCCCGCGCCCGGACCGCCGCCGCCGTGGGGCGTGGAGAAGGTTTTGTGGAGGTTGAGGTGCATCACGTCGACGCCGAAATCGCCGGGGCGCGCGATGCCCACCAGGGCGTTCATGTTGGCGCCGTCCATGTA
>JADGNS010000747.1 GCA_017883355.1 Candidatus Solibacter sp. | reverse complement strand
GGTTGTTCCGCCAGGATTCGATGCACGGTTGCTTTGGCCGCCCGCGACAATGCAGGAAAGCCGGCCTCCACGGCATGCTCGCGGACATGCCTTGCCAGCGCTTGCCGACTCCAAACTTCGGCTGCGTAACCCAGATCCTTCGGTTTCGAGCACGCCAGATGAACCACCCACGCTTTGGCGTCGTCGCCAATTACTGGTTCCTTGGGGCGATGGTAACTGTCTTTTAGCGCCGCCATCGGACCCACCGCCAAAGCTTTTGCCACCCATTTCGAAACGCTCAGGCGCGTCATCCCGAGACGTCTCCCTATACTGGCGATGCTCTCTCCGCCGTAATACCCCAGAATGATGGCGGCGCGTTGTGCCTCCCTATGCGGCAGCGTGCGTGACCGCGACAACTGCTCCAATTCCGCCCGGTCTTCATCCGACAGAATCAGTTTGGATCGCCTAGATTTGCCAGCCATGCCTCAGCATACCAGGAAACATGGCAATCCGTTTATGTTTTAATGAAACGATATACTATAACTGGATCGTAGCCTGGGGGGCGAGCAATCCGCCCCCCCCACAGTGCCGGTGCAGCACCAAGGGCGATGTCCTGCGTGCATCGCACTCCCTTTCCATATTTTGGGACGCCAGGCTCATCGCTCAAGCATTCGGCCGCCTCGAGCATTCCGCGATCCTCGGGACTTATCGGGAGCGAGGGGTGGGTTGCATTACTATAGGGAAGATGTCTGGGTAGACTCAGGAGACGATGCTTGCGTTACGACGCTTTTCTTTCCTACAGTCACGCGGGGGACGCTGACCTGGCGGCATCCATTCAATCCTCTCTTCAGCGCTTTGCGCGTCCCTGGTACAAGACGTATGCGCTGCGGGTTTTTCGCGACAAGACCGGTCTCTCCGCGAATCCGGCGCTGTGGAACTCTATTGTGAGCGCGTTGGAAGAATCCGAGTACCTGCTGCTATTGGCTTCCCCCCATGCGGCGGCGTCGGAATGGGTGAATCAGGAAGTTGCCTGGTTTCTGCGCAACCGGACGCCGGACAAAGTCCTGATTGTGATCACGGGCGGCCAAATCGCGTGGAGTGCGACTGCCAGCGAATTCGACTGGTCGCAGACCACCGCGCTCCCCCAAGTTCTCCGCGGCGCCTTTCGCTTGGAGCCGCTTTACGTCGACTTGTCCTGGGCCCATCAAGAGCAATTTCTGCACGACGCCAGGTTTCGAGACGCCATTTTGGACCTGGCCGCGCCGTTGCACGGACGGCCCAAGGACGAGTTAGATAGCGAAGACCTGCGGCAACACCGCCGAACCTTGAGAATCGCCTGGTCGGCGGTGGCGCTGCTTTCCATCCTGGCGGCGGCGCTCGGGCTCGCGGCAGTCTACGCAACGCGCCAACGTGACCTTGCCAGGCAGCAAACCGTGATCGCCAATGAACAAAGGAGCAAGGCGGTCGAACAGGCTCGCATCGCCGACCAGCAACGTCAACTGGCCGAGGACCGGCGCATGACGGCACTTTCGCGCCAACTCGCCGCTCAGGCGGCGGGAGACACAGCCCTTGCACTGGATGGCGCGCTGTTGGAGGCAGTGGAAGCTTTTCGCGCGGCGCCCACATTTGAGGCGCGCCGGGCGCTACTGGCGCTGCTGTTTTACAGCCCGCATCTTCGACAGTTCATAAGGGGCCCCCGGCATGTATGGCGTACCGCGGTCCTGAGCCGCGACGGAGGCACCGTTGTGGCGCTCGATGACGATAGCGGAAACGTGGTCATCGAAGCTGCGACTGAGAAGTCGCTGGAGACGGTGGGGGAGGTGAACGGACGCGGGAAAGTGAAAAGCGTAGCGGTGAGCGCCGACGGCAGGTTCTTCGCCACCGGAGAGCCAGGGAGAGTGGTCATCCGGAACGTCAGGACTCCTGCTGTCGGAAGTTCCCTTGCGGATGGGTTGGACCCTGGCGGCGCGCCCGCAGTCCTGAGTTTCAGCCCGGATCGGACGCTAGTCGCCGCCTACGAATCGACCACAGGCATTTTGGTTTGGGACGTGGCAAGTCGCCGGTTGAGCGTGCCGCCCCTGCGGCCGAAACGTTGGGAGAATGCACTCGCGTTCAGCCCGGACGGCACGGTGCTGGCGTCCGGGGCGCACGACGGCAGTATCGTCTTGTGGGCGGCCGCCACCGGGCGGCCCATCGGGACGCCGCTGTTTGGACACCACGCACAGGTTTTCGGACTCGCTTTTTCTCCCGACGGAAACATCCTGGCGTCCGGCAGCGAAGATCGAACCGTGATTCTGTGGGACGTCAAAACCGGCCAGGCGCTCGGGCCGCCCCTCACCGGGCACGAGAAATGGCCTCTGGGAAACGACTCTTGGGGTTTGAGCGTTGCGTTTAGCCCGGATGGCAGGCTGCTGGCATCGGCGGCGAAGGACAGGAACGTGATGCTCTGGGATGTCGCCAGTCGTCGTCTGGCAGGCGATCCACTCAGGGGTCACACGGCGCCGCCAATGGCGGTAGCTTTTAGCGCGGACGGCCGTTCGCTGCTCTCACTGGGTCCGGACAATGCCGCCTTGCGATGGAGGGGCGATCCACTGAGCGTTCTCGGCAGACGCCTGGGGAGCGGCGGCGACGGTGTTTCTAGCGTAGCGTTCAGTCCCGATGGCAGGATTTTGGCCGCTGCCCGTATGGACCACAGGGTGACGCTCTGGGATCCGGAGCGCGGGCAGCCAGTGCGGGCTCCTCTGCGGGGCCAGTCCAACCCGATCCTCAGCCTTGCTTTCACGGCCGATGGCGGTAAGCTCCTCTCGGCGGCAAAGGACCGCGTCATAGAATGGGTGCTGAGCCGCGGAACGGCACGAGCCACAAGGCTGGTTGGTACCGCCGATGCGGTGTCGCAGGTAGCGTTCAGCCCTGACGGGAATTCCACCGCTTGGAGCGACGGTTACGTCCTGTTACTTCGCGCTGGAACTGCACCGCCGGTTCGCCTTCCCATTGCCCTCGCCTCGGCCAACCACATGGTCATGGGGCTGGCATTCAGCCCCGATGGCCGCAGACTTGCCTCTGGGGGAGGTGACGGCACACTGGCACTCTGGGATGTAAACGCCCGACAACTCCTCTGGCCGGCCGCCAGAGCCCACCGGATGGCTGTGCAGGTGCTGGTGTTCAGTCCGGACGGCAAGATTCTGGCATCGGCGGCGATGGGCACGGCGGATTTCGACGGCAGCGTGCGATTGTGGGACACACAATCGGGCCGGGAACTGCCACCGGCGTTGACCGGTCACTCCGGCCCCATCCGTGCTCTGGTCTTCAGTCCGGATGGAAAGATGCTGGCATGCGCCGCGGGAGAACGGATCGTCTTCTGGGACATCGAGAGGCGGCAAAACCTTGGCGAGGCGATCGCCAGCAACAGCGAATTCGTGACGAGCGTGGCGTTCAGCCCGGACGGACGTTGGCTCAGTTCCGGCGGCTACGATGATGATGCGATCATTTGGGATCTTCGACCCGACGTGTGGCGGCGGCTGGCATGCGCTATCGCCAATCGCAACCTGGACGAACGCGAATGGAAGCGGCTAATCGGCGGCAACCCGCCTTACCGGCAGTCGTGCCCGTGATGCCGCGAACTGTCGGCATGACGCCGGCACCTCAGCCGCAACGTTCTCGGAGATGGGGAGCAGCCCGCGTCCACGAAGACGGTCGAAGCGGTTCTTCAGTCCATTTGCATTTCGAACCGCAGCCGATCGCGATTCAGCTCCACACCCGGCCAGGGATG
>JADGNS010000746.1 GCA_017883355.1 Candidatus Solibacter sp. | reverse complement strand
CAATTGATGTGCCGCAAGGTGGAGGGCGCGGAGCGGATCACCACCACGGTGATGATCGATCAATCGCCCATCGGCCGCACCCCGCGCTCCAACCCGGTGACCTACATCAAGGCGTTCGACCTGATTCGCGCCCTGTTCGCCGCCACGCGCGAATCCGAGAAGCGCGGATATACGGCGGGCCACTTCTCGTTCAACATTCCCGGGGGCCGCTGCGAAGTGTGCCAGGGCGATGGCACGGTGACGGTGGAGATGCAGTTCCTGGCCGACGTGGAACTGATCTGCGAAGAGTGCAAGGGCACGCGCTACAAGAGCGGCATCCTGGAGATCCGCTACAACAATCGCAACATCCACGAGGTGCTCGCTCTCACCGTGCGCGAGGCCATGGATTTCTTCCACGCGGCGCCCCGCCTGGTGCAGCGCCTGAAGGTGCTGGACGATGTCGGCCTCGGGTACCTGCGGCTCGGGCAATCCGCCACCACGCTCTCCGGCGGCGAGGCGCAGCGCGTCAAACTGGCATCGCACCTGGCCACGGCGAGCAACGCCGGCACGCTGTTCATTTGCGACGAGCCCACCACCGGCCTGCACTTCGACGACATCGCCAAGCTGCTCGGCACGTTCCAGAGGCTGATCGACAACGGCGGCAGCTTGATCGTCATCGAGCACAATCTGGACGTCATCAAGGCGGCCGATTGGGTGATCGATCTCGGCCCCGAGGGCGGTGGCGCCGGCGGCCGTGTGGTGGCCGCGGGCACGCCCGAAACCATCGCCGCGGTCACGGAAGGCTACACGGGACGCTATCTCCGCGAGGCGATGGAAGCGTAGAATCGTAAGCAGAGGTTCGCTATGCGACCGATTGCGCTGATTTTGCCGCTGCTTTACCTGTGCCCCGTGCTGCGGTGCGCCGGCCTGGAAGTGGTCCGGCCGCTCATCGCGCAAAGCGATGGGGGTGTCGCCGCGCCGGCTGGCTTCACGCACGTGGCGGGGGAGACTCTGTTCTTCAGTTGCCGCATTGCCGGCTACGCCAAGACGCCGGAAGAGAAAGTCCACGTGGCCTACTCGGTGCAGGCCTTCGACCCCAAGGGCGTGCCGTTGACCGAGATCTATAAGAACGAAATGACCACCGACGTGGCGCCGCAGGATAAGGAGTGGATGCCTAAGATCGCCACCGAAATCCAGATTCCCCCGCTGGTGGGCGCCGGCACTTACAAGGTGCTGGTCAAGATTGAAGACCTGACGGCCAACACAAAGACAGAACTCGGTGTGCCGTTTGAAGTCCGCAGCAAAGTCGTGGAGCCGAGCGAGACCCTGGTAGTGCGGAATTTTCAATTCTTCCGCGAGGAGGACGACCCTCAGCCCGTTCAGAAGGCCGTCTACCGGGGCGGCAATTCCATCTGGATGAAGTTCGACATCATCGGGTTTAAATATGGGGACAAGAATCGCATCGACGTGAGCTACGTTGCCAGTGTGCTCTCTCCCAGTGGGAAAGTGCTGTGGACTCAGCCCGAGCCGGCGGTGGAACAGAGCGACAGTTTCTACCCCAAACGCTACGTGGCAGCTTCGATGAGTATTACTTTGGCGCCCAATACCACGCCCGCGGACTATATGATCGCGGTGAAGGTCACCGATGCGGTGGGAACGCAAACTTACGAGACCAAACAGGCCTTCACGGTGGAGTAAGCTGGCGGCGCTCGCCTGCGCGCTCGCCGGCCCCGCCGCGCCGGCGGATGCTGTCCTGCCGTCGCTCGCTTACACCTCGTCCTGTTCGTCCACGGTTGTACTGCAGAACCTGGCGGACACGCCGGTGGACGTGGAATTGGAAGCGCACCGCTCGAGCGGCGCACTCGTGCCGCTGGCCGGGCGCGCGGGACGGATGATTCATCTTGTTCCGGGGGCACAGGGCAGCTACCAGTTGCAGATCCAGGAGGAGGAGAGCGGGGCGTGGGTCCAGGTGCGCGAACGCGCGGCATCGCCGGGAGCTGCGCCCGTGGTCGCGGTCAGCGGGAGCACGGAATGCCGGCAGGGCAGCCAGTTGCGGACGGCCGCGCGCCAGGTGGCGTATCCTACACGGGATCCCTGGTTCGCGGGCGACGTCACTGAGTTGCGCGGCTCGATGATCTCGCTGATTAACGTATCGGCCGGCGCCGTGCGGGCGTCGCTCTGCTACTCGGCGGGGACTCTCTTCGCCGTCCCGGGCGAGACCGCGGCCAGCCGCGAATTGAAGCCGGTGTGCTCCGCGGCTTTTGACGTCCAGGTTCCTCCGTTTGGCACCAGGGAGTTCCCTGTGGAGCGTCACGGCAACTCCTACTTCTCGCTGAAGACGCGGGGAGACTCGGTTGTGCTCCAGATGCTTCGGCCGGCCAACGAGGGCGTGCGGATCTACACCGTCGACTCCACCATCAAGTTCGGCGGCGAGGTCTCCGACGCCAAGCGCTGACCCACCTCGGAATCGGGTACAATCCAGAGAGCCGAGAGGGGCAATCACACATGCAGAAGCAAACCGGGACGGGTCTCGCCGTCGCATTGATCCTGGGGTCCGCCGCATTCACCGCGACACCGCTGCGCGCGCAAACGGCCGGCGCGTCCAAGCCCGCTGAGGAAGTCTACAAGAACATCGTCCAGCTCAAGGGGATGCCGGCCGACCAGTTGGGGCCCGCGATGACGTTCATGTCGTCCTCCCTCGGAGTGGAATGTACCTTCTGCCACGTGGCGGGCAAAATGGAAGCCGATGACAAGGGGGCGAAGAAGACCGCCCGCGAAATGATCGCCATGCAGGCGGCCATCAACAAGGACAGCTTCCGCGGCCAGTTGCAGGTGACCTGCTTTTCCTGCCACCGTGGATCGCAGCGGCCGGTGAACACGCCGCCGGTGCTCGACTCCGACGCGCCGGCGCATTCCGCGATGCCCGCGATGCCTGCGGCTTCCGGCGCCCCCGCCGTGACGGCGGACCAGATCCTCGAAAAATACGTGGCCGCCCTCGGCGGCGCCGATGCCATCAAGAAGGTCACCAGCCGCGTCATGAAGGGCGCGATTCAGACGGGCGGGAGCGAGTCGCCGATCGAGTTGTTCACCAAAGCGCCCAACAAGCGCGTCTCGATCTCTAACGGCCAGAGCTACACGGCATTTGACGGGACTGCGGGCTGGATGGGCAACACCGGGCGTCCGGCGCGCGAAATGTCGGCCACCGAGGCGGATGCCGCGGGGCTCGACGCCGAATTCTCCCTGGCACTGCGATTGAAGGAGATCTTCCCGCAACTGCGCCGCGGCCGTCCCGAGACGATCGCTGGCGCGGAGTGCGAGACGCTGAATGCGTCCCGCCCCGGCCGGCCGCCGGTGCGGCTGTACTTCGACAAGAATTCGGGCCTGCTCGTGCGGATGGTGCGGTATGCGGACACGCCGGTGGGCCGTGTCCCCACGCAGATCGACTACGCCGATTATCGCGAAATGGATGGCGTGAAAAGTCCGTTCCGCTGGACCCTTTCGCGGACCAACGGGCGCTTCACCATTCAGGTCAAGGAAGCCAAAAACAACGTAGCCATAGAGGACGCGAAATTCGCCAAGCCCGACGGCGATGTGAAGTAGTGGCACAAGGCAGAGACAGCGGAGCCTTATGCCACTCTTGCTATTCTGAGAGTTCGTGGCCTTCAACCCGTCCTCCATGTCGAAGGTGTTGGTGCGCGCCACCAACTGGCTGGGCGATGCGGTGATGTCGCTGCCCGCCATCCGCGCCATCCGGCAGGTCTTCCCGCACGCG
>JADGNS010000745.1 GCA_017883355.1 Candidatus Solibacter sp. | reverse complement strand
CCGGAACCGCGTGCCCGCCACGCTCGACGCCACCATCACCGCCCCGGCCAGAATCGTGAACCCGGAGATGAAGCGGATCACCGACGCAATCCGCTGCACCACGTCCTCCACAATCTGCATCACGTCCGCCACATTTACCACCGTGACCGTGGGGAATTTCCGGTACACCTCGCGCTGCAGCGCCGCCACGTCCGCCGGTCGCACCCGCGCGCTCCCGTAGTACACCGCCGGCAGGTTCTCCAGTTGTCCCGCATTGAACAGGAACTCGAACCGCCCCGTCATGCGGATGGATTCGGTGCGCTCGATGCACGCCACTCGGGTGCGCAGCGGGCGGTTCCAGATGTTCCAATCCACCAGCGTGCCCGGCCTGAGTTTGAGAATCTTGGCCGCCTCTTCGCTGGCGCAAATCTGCGGATCGCGGTCCCCCGGCCGCCACCACGCGCCGTTCAAAATGATGGTGTCGGGCGGCATGGCATCCATCGCCGTCACGGTTCGCGTGCGCAGGAAGCGCCGGTTGAAATCGTGCAGCGGCAGCTTCTCGATCGGCTCGCCGTTGATCGCCGTAATGCGCGCCGCCACCGCGAACGCCACCTCCGGCGCTTCCTTCACCCCCGGCTGCTGGCGGATGAACTCGCCGAGCGCCGTCCGCTGGTTGGCCGGGATATCCAGCAGGAACACGTTGGGCATCCCCGGCGGCGCGGAGCCGCGAATCTGCTCCACCAGCGCGTTCTGCACCAGGAACACGGTCAGCGTGAACATCACCCCTACGCCGAGCGCCACCACCGCCGCCTGCGCCTGATTGCCCGGCCGGTAGAGATTCGCCATGCCGTGCCGCACCACAGACGGCAGCCGCGCGCCCGCCCGGCGCAGGAACCAGCGGAACCCGCGCAGCATGGCCCACCCGGCGAGCGAGAGCAGCGCCAGGCCAATGGCCAGCGCCAGCGCGAAGTAGCCGCCCGTACGCAGCGCGTCGCTGAAACTGCCTTCCGTCAGCGTCCCCGCCACCACGCCGGTGCCCAGCAGGATGGCCACCCGCACCAGGTACGCCGGCGCCATCCCCTTCCGCCGCGGGCCGCCCTTCGTCTCCACATCGCGCCGAAAAATCAGCGCCGGACGAATGTCGCGAATCCCCAACAACGGCGGCAGCGTGAACAATAGCGTCACCAGGCACGCCACCGCGATCCCCTGCACCGCCGGCCACACGCTCCAGTACGGCGACACGTCCATCGCAAAATATTTGGCGATCAGCCCCGGAAACGCCGCCGCCACGCCCACGCCGAACCCGACGCCGATCACGCCGCCGCCCAACCCCAGCATCAACGTCTGCGCCGTGTAGATACGGATCACCTGCGCGCTCCGCGCCCCCATGCACTTCATCACCGCGATGGAATCCAGCTTCTGCTGCAAGTGCCCGTGCATGGCGCTCGCTACGCCCATGGCGCCGATCACCAGCGCGATCAGCCCGATCAGGCTGAGGAACGTCGTGGAGCGGTCCAGGCCCCGCGTGATGATGGGGTGCGTCTCCCGGTAGTCGGCGATCGTCGCCTCCGGAAACGCCGCCTTCAATATGGCGCGCGCCTCCGCCACATCCGGCCCGCCCACCGCCGGCAGCGCGAACAGGTAGCGCTCCGCCGCCCGGCTGCCCGGCGTGATCAGGCCTGTGCGGTCCAACCCCGCGCGCGAGATCATCACCCGCGGCCCCACGTTGAGGCTGCCCGTCATGCGGTCCGGCTCCGACACCATCGCGCCCGCGATGCGAAAATCTTGCCCGCCGATGTGCAGCAGGTCGCCGGTGCTGACGTTGAGCCGGACCAGAAGGTCGTCGGACACCACTACCGCCTGCGCATCCAGCGCCTCGCGCAACGGCCGCGGCGGATTCAGCTTCACCACGCCGTAATAAGGATACGCGGCCGGGTCCACCGCCTTCACCGAAATCAATAGCGGATCCGGCGTGGCGGCGGAACTCGCCATGGTCACCGTCTCCGTGATCCACGTGCGCCGCACGCCGCGCGCTTCCAATCCGGCGAGCGCCGCCTCCTGCGCCGCCGAGGGCAGCGCGAACACCCGCGCCGTCAGGTCGCCCGCCATCAGCGTGCGAGCCTCGCCCAGCAGCATGTGGCGGAACGAACTGCTGAAGCCGCGGACTCCGGTCAGCGACCCCACGCCGATAGCCACGGAGAGCACCACGAACAGAAACTTCGCGCGCGAGGCGCGCATCTCCCGCCAGGCGATGCGCAGAGCCGCGCGCCAGGAGAGTTGCGGCTTCGCCATCATTGACTGACCACGAGCCCGTCGCGCAGCACGATGCGCCGGTCCGCGCTTTCGGCCAGCGATTGCTCGTGCGTCACCAGCACCATGGTGGTTCCCTGCTCGCGATTCAGCGCCAGCAGCAGTTCCAGCACGGCTTGCCCGGTGGTAGAGTCCAGGTTGCCGGTGGGTTCATCGGCCAGCAGAATCGGCGGACGCAGCGCAAAGGCGCGCGCCAGCGCCACGCGCTGCTGTTCCCCGCCGGAAAGCTGCACCGGATAGTGATCGCTGCGCCCGCCGAGCCCCACGCGCTCCAGCAGTTCGCGCGCGCGCTCCCGCCCGCCCGCTTCGCCGCCCGCCAGTTCCATCGGCAGCAGGACGTTCTCCTCCGCCGTCAGAGTGGAAATCAGGTGGTAGCTCTGAAAGACGAATCCGATTTTGCGCCCGCGCAGCAGCGCCATATCGTCCTCGCCCAGATGGGTGATGTCCTCGCCGTCCAGGATCACTTGCCCGCTGGTGGGCGTGTCGAGCCCGGCCAGCAATCCGAGCAGCGTACTCTTGCCACTACCCGACGGCCCCATGATGGCCGCAAACTGCCCGCGTGGGATCTCGAGATCGATTCCCTTGAGGATCTCCACACGGTGAGTACCGGTGTCAATGGACTTGGTGAGCGCACGAACCTGGATCAAGCCTTTATTATGGCATTCAGATGCACAGAATCTTTTGGATCGCCACCGTGGTGCTTTGGTGCGGATGCGGCAACACGGAAAAGCCCGCGCCGCAACCCGCCGCGCCATCCGCACCATCCGCGCCCCGCGCCGCCGCGCCCGCCCCCGCCGACCCGCGCCCGTCCATCGTCTGCTTCGGCGACAGCATCACCGCCGGTTTCGGCCTCGATGCCGGCCAGGGCTTCCCCGACCTTCTCCAGCAAGAGTTGGACGCCCGTGACATCCACTACCGCGTGGTCAATCTCGGCGTCAGCGGCGACACCACCCAAGACGGCCTCGCCCGCGTCTTCATGGCGCTCGCCGAAAAGCCCGCCATCGTCCTCCTCGAACTCGGCGGCAACGATGGCCTGCGCGGCATTCCCCTCGCCATCACCCAAGCCAACCTCGCGCAAATGATCGAAGCGTTCCAAACCGCAGGCGCGCGGGTCGTGCTCGCCGGCATGTCGCTGCCGCCGAACTACGGCCCGGCATTCATCAAGAACTTCGAAGCGGTCTACAAGAATCTCGCCGCGAAGTACAAGGTGACGCTCATCCCCTTCCTCCTGGAAGGCGTGGGCGCCCACGACGACCTCATGCAGCGCGACGGTATACATCCCAACGCCGCCGGCGCGCGCCATGTGGAAGCGCTCGTCATGAAGACCCTGATGCCTCTGCTGAAGTAAGCGACATCAACCTAGTGCTCTGACCGCGTAGTGTTTTTCCTTTGCCGGAAACCACTCCCTTACGGTCGTGGCTCTGATCGGAGCCGCGACCGTCAGGGAGCGGTCTTCCATTGGCACCTAATCT
>JADGNS010000744.1 GCA_017883355.1 Candidatus Solibacter sp. | reverse complement strand
GGGAGAGCCGCGCTGGCAGGCGTTAGGGCTTGCCGGTGGGGTGATTCTCCTGCTTGTGGCGCACACCGTTCGAGAACAAGGCCAAGACGATGTAATTCGCCTCATCTCGGCACGCCGAGCCACCAGGAAGGAGCGAAACCGTTATGACGAAACCCGTGCGTAAGACGCTGGCTGACAGCCCCATGACGCCTGCCCGCCGGCGCAAACTGGCCCAACTCGCCGGTCGGCCCGATTCGGAGATCGACTTTTCGGACCTTGCGCCGCTCAAAGAGAGCTTCTGGAAAAACGCCGTCCGCAATCCGTTCTACCGGCCGGTGAAGCAGCAACTCACCGTGCGACTGGACGCCGATGTGGTGGCCTGGCTCCGTCAGCACGGAAGAGGCTATCAGACCAGGCTCAACCGGGTGCTCCGCGAGGCTATGCTGGAAGACATCGCGAAAAGCGCTTGAACCCGGTCAGAACACCCCTCAGCCCGCCAGTTGACCAACGCGCCGCGTCTCTTGTAAACTGCAACCCATTACCTTACTCTTGGGCAGGTCGAGGAAAAGCATGTACGGGAACTCTATCCGGCGTCGAACCCTGGCACTGACACTTCTTGGCGCCGCCTTACTGGCCTCGCCCGCGATCGCTCAACGGCGCGGCGGCGGGGGCCTCGCGCAGCCCGAAGGGCTCACCTTCCGCTTCATGGGACCGGCTGTGGGGAACCGCATCTCGGCTGCCGCCGGCATCACCGGCGACCCGTCCACGTACTACGCCGGCGCCGCATCCGGCGGTGTCTGGAAGAGCACTAACAGCGGGCAGAGCTGGGCGCCCATCTTCGATAATCAAACGTCGCAGGCCATCGGCGCACTCGCCGTCGCGCCCACCGATCCCAATATCGTCTGGGCCGGGACCGGCGAAGCCTGGGCCATCCGCGACAGCGATATGATGGGCGACGGCATCTACAAATCCACCGACGCCGGCGCCACCTGGAAGAACATGGGACTCGTGGAGAGCGGGCGCATCGGGCGCATCGTCGTCCACCCCACCGATGCCAACACCGTCTATGCCTGCGTCGCCGGACGCCTCACCGGACCCCAGGAAGAGCGCGGCATTTTCCGCACCAGGGATGGCGGCCTCACCTGGCAGCGCATCCTCTTCGTCAACCCCAACACCGGTTGCTCCGGCCTCTCGCTCGACCCCAAGGACCCTAACTTCATGGTGGCCGGCACCTGGGAAGTCGTCATGCACACCTACGCCATGCTCAGCGGCGGACCCGGCAGCGGCGTCTACACCTCGCACGATGGCGGCGATACCTGGAAGAAGATCGAGGGCCACGGCATGCCCAAGCCGCCCGTCGGCAAGATCGATGTCGCCATCGCGCCCAGCAATGCCAAACGCGTCTACGCGCTCATCCAGACCGCCGACCAGGGCTCGGTCTGGCGCTCCGACGACGGCGGTGAAAACTGGGCGGTGGTCAACTGGCAGCGCGCCCTCGTGGGACGCGCCGGCTACTACATTCGCCTGGCCGTCAACCCCACCAACCCCGACGAAGTCTTCGTCGCCGACAGCAGTTTCTGGGGTTCCACCGATGCCGGCAAGAGTTTCCGCGAGCTCAATTGGGGCGGCGATACGCACGATATCTGGATCGACGGCAAGAACCCCAACCGCATCCTGGTGACGCACGATGGCGGCATGTACATGACCACCGATCACGGCCAAACGTCGCTCCGCGTCACCCTCCCCATCGGCCAGATGTACCACGTCGCGGTGGATTACGACGTGCCTTACAAGATTTACGGCAACATGCAGGACGACGGCACCATGCGCGGTCCCAACAACGTGGTGGAGTCCGGCCCCAACGTGCCCGGCATGGGCGGCTTCGGCGGCGGCGGTGGCTTCGGCGGCGGACGCGGCGGCGCCGCCACGTGGGAGCACAATCTCGGCGGCTGCGAGAGCGGCTTCACCATCCCCGACCCCACCGACAGCAATATCGTCTGGGCCTCCTGTTACGGCAACGAAGTCACCCGCTACGACGCCCGCACGAAAATGGCGCGCTCCGTCAGCCCCTGGCTCCACACCCTCGATGCGCAGCCCAATCAGGTGAAATACCGCTGCCACTGGACGGCTCCGCTGGCCATCGACCCGTTCGACCACAATACCGTTTACTATGGATGCCAGATGGTCCTGCGCACCACGAACGCCGGTGTGAGCTGGACTGAACTTAGTTCCGATCTTTCGACCAGGGATCCGGCCCGCATCACACCATCGGGCGGAATCGTTGGCGATAATCTCGGCCAATTTTACGGCGAGGTCGTCTTTTCCATCGCGCCCTCAGACGTTCAGAAAGGCCTCATCTGGACGGGAACCAACGATGGGAAAGTTTGGTACACGAAGGACGCAGGTAAGAACTGGAACGATGTCACTAAGAACATCACCGGTTTGCCGGCCTGGGGAGTCGTGTCCAGGATCGAGCCCTCGCACTTCGACGCCGCCAGCGCCTACATCTGCGTCGATTTTCACCTGATGGACAACCGCGACGCGTGGATCTATAAGACCACCGATTTCGGTAAGACCTGGAGCAAAATCTCCGACGGCCTTCCCAAGGGTCCGCTGGCCTACGCGCGCATCGTCGCCGAGAATCCTAATAAGAAGGGCAACCTCTTCGCCGGCACCGGCAACGCCTTCTACTACACGCTGGACGATGGCGCGCACTGGAAGCAGTTGCAGACCGGATTGCCCGCCGCGCCCGTCTCCTGGATCGTGGTGCAGAAGGCGGCGCACGATGTCGTGCTCTCCACCTACGGCCGCGGCCTGTACATCATGGAAGACATCACGCCGCTGGAGCAGGGCGTGATGGAGACCGCCACCGGCGCCACGCCGGACGTGCGCCTGGTGGCCCCGCGCCCGGCCTACCGCATGGTGCGCGGACAGGCGCGCGCGCAATTCAGCTACGTGCTTAAGGCGGCCCCGAAAGCGCCGGTGGAGTTCGAGATTCTGGATTCCAAGGGTGCGCTGGTTCGCAAGCTGAACAGCGTCGCCACCGCGCACGCGGGCCTCAACCGCGCGTCCTGGGACCTGCGTTACGAGGCGCCGCCGCTGGTGGCCCTGCGCACTACGCCGCCGGAGAATCCGCATATCTGGGAAGAGCCGCGTTTCCAGGGCCAGCAGACGCGCGCCATCACCCATTGGGGACTCTCGCAGGCCGAGGTTGGTCCCATCGCCGCGCCCGGCCCGTACACCGTGAAGATGACGGTGGACGGGCAGACTCTCACTCAGCCCCTCACCATCCTGCGCACCCCCGAGGGCCACGCCGACGACGCCGCGCTGCAATCCAGCGTGCGCTTGCAACTTAAGGTCCGCGACGATATCACCGCGGTCAGCAATATGACCAACCAGTTGGAGTGGATGCGCCGCCAGTTGGAGGACCAGTCCCGAACGTTGGCGGGGAAGGCGAGCCTGCTCAAGCTGATCGACGATATCGATAAGCGGATGCAGGACGTCGAGTATCAACTGATCACGCGCGCCGATGCGCTGAGCGACGACAAGTATTTCCAGACGGCGTACAACCTGTACCAGAACTTCTTGTGGCTGAACGGCGAAATCGGCACCGGGGCGGGCGACGTGCAGGGGTCCGGCGATTGGGGTGCCACGGAAACCGGCATCGGCCTCGTGCTCGATCTCGAAAAAATCCTGGAGAAGGTGAAGGGCGAGTACAAAGGCCTGATGGAGAAGGACGTGCCTGCCTACAACAAGCAGGTCGAGGGCAGCGGCATCGCTCC
>JADGNS010000743.1 GCA_017883355.1 Candidatus Solibacter sp. | reverse complement strand
ATCGGCGTCGGCGACGCCAATGCGCGCGTCGCCCAAAGCTCCCAGGTCTCCATCGAGATCGCCAACGATATCACCGTCGTCGACCAGGCCGCCGGACAGATAGCCGGCGGCAGTGCGGAAGTGCAGGCGACGGTCGTCGAACTCTCGAAACTCGCCGAGACGTTGCGGGAGACCGTGTTGCGTTTTCAAGTCTAAATCGTGAGGTGACTATGCGGGAAGTCCAAATCCAATCCGGTCAACCGACGCTGCTGGCGACGTTCTTCGTCCGCGACGCCCTTTGCGGCCTGAATGCATCCAGCGTTCAGGAGGTCATTCGCCTGGGCGCGATCACTCTGGCGCCGCACGCGCCCCCGGACGTGGCCGGGATCATCAATCTGCGGGGCCGCATCGTCACCGTTGTCGACGCCGGGATGAAACTCGGTTACGGCCCGACCGCTCCCGGGCAGAACTCCCGGGTTTTCATCGTCGAGGACCGCGATGAGTTCCTCGGCTTGCTGGTGGACCGGGTCGGCGAAGTCCTCGAGGTGGAGAGCGGTACCGAGGAGCCCATGCCGGCCAATTTGCCGCCGTCACAGTCGAAATATTTCAAGGGTGTCAACCGGATCGGTGGCCGCGTGATCGCCCTCCTCGATTCCGCCGAGATGCTGGCGGTGGGGCCTTGACCCGGCCGCCGGACCAGGTGATAAACGCATGAGCACACGAGTCCTGGTGGTGGACGATACGGCCGTCTTCCGGCGCGTGATTACAGAGGCGCTCCACGGAGTTCCGGGTGTCGAAGTTGCCGGTACGGCCAACAACGGCAAGCTGGCTTTGTCTCGCATCGCCGCGCTACAACCCGATCTGGTCACGCTCGATATCGAAATGCCGGAAATGAACGGCATCGAGGTGCTGGAGGCCATGCGCAGCGGGAGCATCAAGACCGGTGCCATCATGGTCAGTTCGCTCACGTCGCGCGGCGGGCAGTTGACCGTTCGGGCCCTCGAATTGGGTGCCTTTGACTTCATCACCAAGCCCGAGCGCGGCGCCGCCGAAGAAAATATCACCCTGGTCAGGGATGGGCTGGTCCCCATCATCCGGGCCTTCGAACGCAGCCGCGAGATCCGGTCGATTCTTGGCGCCGGCGTCCGCAAGCCAACCACCCCGCCTGCCCCGCATCCCATCCACGGGGCCTCCCCGCCCGTGCCGCGACATCCGCGGCGCGCCGGATCCCCCATCGTGCTGATCGGCGTTTCCACGGGCGGTCCGGCCGCGCTCGCCAAACTGCTGCCCGCGCTCCCCTCCGATCTTGCCGCGCCGGTCCTCATCGTCCAACATATGCCCCCGCTTTTCACCGGCCCCCTGGCCGAGAGCCTGCGCAAGAAATGTACCATCCCCGTCAAGGAGGCGATGGATGGCGAGCCAGCTCTTCCCGGACACGCCTACCTGGCGCCGGGCGGCAAACAGATGAAGGTCCTGCCTGGGACCAACGGCGCAATCCTCGTGAAAATCACCGACGACCCTCCCGAACACAACTGCAGACCGGCGGTGGATTATCTGTTCCGTTCCGCCGCACTGCACTTTCCCGGACGTTCCATCGCCGCGATTCTAACCGGGATGGGCAACGATGGCACCGAAGGGCTCCGCCTGCTCAAGCGCTCCGGGTGCATTTCGATCGCCCAGGATGAGGCCAGTTGCGTGGTCTTCGGCATGCCGAAAGAGGCCATCGCCGCTGGCGTCGTCGATACCGTGGCGCCCCTCGACGCGATTGCCGGCGTCATCGTTCGTTCCTTGCGGGAGAACTACGCGTGATCAACCTCCAACCGGACGAACATCAGGCGATGGCGGACTATATCTATTCGCTTTGCGCCATTACGCTCGATCAGACCAAGGGATACCTGATCGAAAGCCGGTTGAGCCACCTGGTGGATGCCCTCGGCTGCCGTAGTTTCCGGGACCTCATGGCCCGCGCCAAAGCCGAAACCGATGGCGCCATCAAACGCCGCATCATCGACGGAATTACCACCAACGAAACCCTGTTCTTTCGCGATTCGGCGCCTTTCGACCTGCTGCGTTTCAAACTCATTCCCCAGATGCTGGACCGCCGGAAAGGTAGCGGCCGGACCGCTCCCATTCGAATCTGGAGCGCGGCCTGCTCCACCGGCCAGGAGATCTACAGTGTCGCCATGGTACTCAAAGAGGTACTGGGCGACCCTTACCGCTACGGCGTCCGGCTGCTGGGAACCGACATCTCCGACGAAGCCGTTGCCAAAGCCAGCAAAGGCATTTTCACCCAGGTGGAGATCTCCCGGGGGCTCCCCGACGCCGCACGCCTGAAGTACTTCAGACCGGTGGAGGGGGGCTGGCAAATCTCCGACGAACTCCGCGCCCTGGTCAGCTTCAAGAAAAAGAACCTGATGGCGGATTTCGGCGAATTGGGGCGATTCGACGTCGTCTTCTGCCGGAATGTCGCCATCTATTTCAACGAACGGGACAAGATCGCGCTCTTCGGGCGTCTGGAGCGGGCGTTGGAGCGCAACGGAGTCCTGCTCGTCGGCGCCATGGAATCGTTGAGCGGCATTTGCCCTCAATTCGAATCCAAACGGCACGAGCGCGCGGTCTATTATCAGGTGAAGAATCCGGCAGCCCGTTTCTGAACGAGTCCCTCGTCCGCTCGTCTACTGTGCTCGCGCGCTCGTTCCCAGTGCCCGTTCCCAGCCGCGAAGCACGGTCAGCGATTCGGCCGGCGACTGCGCGTCGAGCCGCCCGGCCGTGGCCGAGATCACCCCTCTCGCGGCGGCTTGATTGATGGCCGCCTGCGAGTTCCGGTTGCCCTTGCCGGCCGGCTGCAGCGTGTCCGCCCATTGTCTGAGACCGGCGACAACCTCGCCCTTCGCCGTGCCCTCGGCTTGCGCCTTTTCGATCCGCCCGATCAATTGCCTGGTCGTTTCCAGCATGGAGCGGCGCCGATCCAGCATCTGCGCCACCTTTTCGGGGATCCCCGCGGCTGTCCCGCCGCCATAGAGCGCGGCCTGCATCTTCACATAGTCCGGCACCGCGCCCACGGTCATGTTGGCCACCTGGATGCGCTTTTCTCCCTTCGGCGGAATGGGTTCGGCCACCGTCTCATCCTGCCAGAGGGAATACGAGCTGCCGGGGTAATCCACCAACTCGATGAGATAGGCGGTGAGCGCCTCCGGCGAGTTGTTCTTAATGTAGAAGATCGAGCCGCCGGCAGTTGGCTCAATGCGCAACTCCGGCAGCGGCCTTTGGGCGGCGGCGATGGCCGGAAGCGCCACGAAGAGAACGGTCGCGAATTTGGTGGGTGACATCAACGCTATTATCTCTCCGCGAGACGCGATACACTCTAAACCGATGCGATCCTTACTTGTACTTTGCCTGGCGGCGTGCGCCTGCCTGTCCGCCCAAGTGCGCTACTCCGCGGACCAACATGCCGTCACCATCGACGGCAAGCCGTTCACCATCTTCAACTACGGCGCCGATGCCGGCAAGCCGTTCCTCGCGCCGATCCGCTCGGCCTCCGGCAAAATCGTCACTCGCGGCTTTCCTATGGAGAACATCCCCGGCGAAAGCCGCGATCATCTGCATCATCGCGGCCTGTGGTTTTCCTATGACGATGTGAACGGCGTCAAGTTCTGGGAAAACGATCCGTCCTATACCAAGACCCCCCTCGGCCGAATCGTTGTTCGCGACGCCCAGTGGAAAGACGGCAAGGGCTCCGGCACGCTCGCGGCCACCATGGACTGGCGCGATCAGAACGGCAAGGTCCTGCTCGT
>JADGNS010000742.1 GCA_017883355.1 Candidatus Solibacter sp. | reverse complement strand
AGTCAAGATCATCCAGGCTCAGTAAGGCGGCGGCGCCGGAGGCTTGACCCGGCGCGCGTTCTGCGTCAATCATGGAGTTCAGCGCGAAGAGAGAAGGGAATACTATGTTTGCACGCATCGGCCTTGTCGCCATCCTCACACTGCCTGCATTACTGCACGGCGCGGAGCCGCCCAAATCCTGGATCGACCCCGATACCGGCCATCGTGTGGTGCGCCTCACCGAAGAACCCAACAGCGCCAGCCTGTACTTCAATCAAAACGGCTACACCGCCGATGGCAAGAAAATGGTCTACACCACGCCGGAAGGCATCAGCGCGCTCGATCTGGAAACGCGCATCGCTAAGAGCGTGGTGAAGGGGCGCGTCCAGGTGATCGTCACCGGGCATAAGACGCAGAACGTCTACTACCGCAAGGGCGACGAGATCTTCTCGACCAACGTGGACACGCTGGACACGCGGCGCATCGCGAAGTTGCCGGTGCGCGGATCGGTGGCCACCGTGAACGCCGACGAGACGCTGCTGGCCGGCACCTACATCGAAGGCGACGGGCAGGATTTCGCGGGACGGAATCCGCCGCCGGGACAGGCGACCGCGGCGTCGGCGGCGCCGGCGGGACAGACCCACCCCCTCGAACAGGCGCTGAATAAGGGTCAGATGATGGAGCAGCGGCTGGCCGCGCACCTGCCGATGGCGATGTTCACCATCAACGCCTCCAGCGGCGAAGTCAAGGTGATCCATCGCGCCACGGACTGGTTGAATCACCTGGAGTTCTCGCCCACCGATCCGAACCTGCTGATGTTCTGTCACGAGGGTCCCTGGCACAAGGTGGACCGCATCTGGACCATCCACCCCGATGGTAGCCACATCGTCCAGGTTCACAAACGCACCATGGCGGGCGAGATCTTCGGGCACGAGTTCTGGGGTCACGACGGCAAGACCATCTGGTACGACTTGCAGACGCCGCGCGGCGAGGATTTCTGGCTGGCGGGCTACAACGTGGAGACCGGCGAGCGCACGCGCTATCACTTGCAGCGCGACGAGTGGTCGATCCACTTCAACGTGACGCTCGACGGCAAGCTCTTCTGCGGCGATGGCGGCGACCCCGGGCAGGTGGCGAAGGCCAAGAACGGGCAGTGGATCTATCTCTTCCGTCCGGAAGCCCTCAAGTTCCAGGGCGCGCTCAACGAGAAGGATTTCTGGCAGCCCGGCGTGCTGCGCGCGGAGAAGTTGGTCAACATGGCGAAACACACGTATCTGCTGGAGCCGAATGTCAGCTTCACGCCGGACCAGAAGTGGGTGGTGTTCCGCTCCAACATGTTCGGCGCCACCTATACCTTTGCCGTGGAAGTAGCCAAAGCACAATGAAACTGACGGTGTTTCTTCTCGCCGTGATTCCGCTGGCCGCCGCGCCGCGAACCACCCTGCCACTCGATCTCGCCTGGCGTTTCCTGAAGGCCGACGCGCCCGGCGCCGAGAAGCCGGAGTTCATCGACTCTGCCTGGCGATCCCTCAGCGTGCCCCACGATTGGGGCATCGCGGGTCCCTTTGACGAAAAGGCTCCGGCGCGCGGAGCGGGCGCGTTCCTCCCCGGCGGTATCGGCTGGTATCGCAAGCACTTCGTGCTGCCCGCCGATGCCGCATCGCGCCGGGTTTTCGTGGAGTTCGATGGCGTGATGGCCAACAGCGAAGTCTGGATCAATGGTTTTTCGCTCGGCAAGCGCCCCAACGGGTACGTGAGCTTCCGCTACGAACTGAGTGGGCATCTCAACACCAGCGGCAAGGACAATGTGCTGGCGGTGCGCGTGGATAACGAAAAGCAGCCCGCATCGCGCTGGTATGCCGGAGCGGGGATCAATCGCCACGTGCGCCTGCTGGTGATGGACGCGGTGCATCTGGAACAGTGGGCGACGTTCGTGACCACCACGAAAGACAAAGTCCACATCCAGACCGCCGTCGTAAACCAATCCGAGAAGCCTCGCAATATCACGTTGCGCTTCGTCGTGGGCGCCACGAGTGACGTAACGAATCCGCAACCGGTGGCACCCGGAAAGACAGTGGAGTTCGCGGGAGAACTTACCGTCCCCAACGCCAGACTCTGGAGCCTGGAGACGCCCACCCTGTATCAGGCGCGCGTCGAAGTGCGCGACGGCAGCAACGTACTGGACGACGAGACCATTCCGTTCGGCATCCGCGAGGCGCGCTTCGAGGCGGACACGGGCTTCTGGCTCAACGAAAAGAACCTCAAGATCAAGGGCGTCTGCCTGCACGGCGATGGCGGCGCGGTGGGCACCGCCGTGCCGCTGCGCGTCTGGGAACGCCGCCTGGAAGCGCTCAAGCGCATCGGCGTGAACGGCATTCGCACGGCGCACAATCCGCCCGATCCCGCATTCCTCGACCTCTGCGACCGCATGGGCTTCCTCGTGATGGACGAAATGTTCGACCAGTGGACCGTCGCCAAGAACCCGTACGACTACCATCTGAATTTCCGCGAGTGGTCCCACATTGACACGCGCGATACCGTGCGCCGCGACCGCAATCACCCGAGCATCGTCGTCTACAGCGCGGGCAACGAGATCCACGATACGCCGAACGCCGAACTCGCCAAGGGGATACTGCGCGGACTGGTGGATGTGTTCCATGCAAACGACGCCACGCGCCCGGTGTCGCAGGGCCTCTTCCGCCCCAACGTGAGTCACGATTACGATAACGGTCTCGCCGACCTGCTCGACGTCGTGGGGCAGAATTACCGCGAGAACGAGATCCTGGCGGCCCACCAGCAGAAGCCCACCCGTAAGATTCTGGGCACGGAGAACACGCACGTACGCAGCGCCTGGCTGGCGCTGCGCGACAACGCGGCCTACGCCGGGCAATTCCTCTGGGCGGGCATCGACTACCTCGGCGAATCGCGCGCCTGGCCCGCCATCACCGACTTCTTCGGCCTGCTCGACCGCACCGGTGAAATCAAGCCCATGGGCTATGAGCGGCAGAGTTGGTGGAGCGACAGACCGATGGTCCACCTCACGCGCCGTGTGACGGCGCGCGAACTGCCGCCCACCGACCCCGGGTACGAGGCCTACCGCCGCACCGTGCAAACGCTCTATGACGACTGGACGCCGCCCAACGCCGCGGCGCATGAGGAGAACGTGGAAGTGTACAGCAACTGCGCCCAAGTGGACCTGCTGCTGAACGGGAAATCGCTCGGGTCCAAGCCGCTGGCGGCGGATGCATCGCCGCGCAATTGGCGGGTGGCCTGGGAGGCCGGCACGCTCCAGGCGGTGTGCCAGAACGGTGCCGCACGCGACGAGTTGCGCACCGCGGGCAAAGCGGCGGCGGTCGTGCTCCAGGTGGACCGGCCCCGCCTCACCGCGACTTGGGATGACGTGGCCTATGTCACCGCCGACGTGGTGGACGACCACGGTGTGGTGGTCCCATCGGCGGGCCAACAGATTACCTTCGCGGTCACGGGGCCGGGGGCCGTGGTGGCGGTGGACAATCAGGACATCACCAGTCACGAGTCTTTCCAGGGCAATGTGCGCAGTGCCTATCAGGGCCGGTGCATCGCTATCGTGCGGGCCAATGCCGCCGGACGGATTGCGATCGCGGCCACCGCGGCGTCCCTTAAGCCAGGCTCGGTAATGATGGAGGCAAAATGAGTAGCATAAGGCTCCGCCTTGTGCATCCGGGCGCAGCCCGGAGGGCCACCGTGCCGCTAGTAACTATAACTTTTCTGGTAGCCTCCGCCGCCTTTGGCCAGAAGTTCGATCTAAGTACCGG
>JADGNS010000741.1 GCA_017883355.1 Candidatus Solibacter sp. | reverse complement strand
GATGTAGTCGGCCAGGGCGTTCGCGCTGAATGACGTGATCTGCATGAGCCCCGCCTTCTCCTCCATCGTCATCCTGGAGAGCAGGTCCGCGGCACGCTTCTCGACGGGCAGCCGCCAGTCCTCGTATGGGTCTAGCGAGCCGTTGCGGTTCAGGTCCTTGAAAGTCAGGTTCTTAATTTTGAGCAGCGGCGCGACCCGCGCCTCGACTTTCGGCTGCGCGGGGATGGCACCCGCCTGCCCGGAGGCGATCTTCGCCGCTGCGGCTAGCGCTACCGCCGCGGAGATTATGAGAAGTGACCTTAGCTCCAGCATGGCTTACGTCCGGTGATATGGTAGCTCCTGCAGGCAATTGAACCCGCCCGCGACTCGGGGCGTCCTATGCCGCCCCGGTGTGTCGATTGTAGCGCGCCGCTTCCAGCACTGTGACCGGCTGCTGCAGCAATGTCAGACGTTCATACGGGCGCCCACCCTTTTCTACCTCGAAACGGAAAACCCGCGGCCCGGCCTTTACTTCCAGCCTGCGAGGAAGCACTTCGGACGATCCTGGCAACGCGAAATGGAAACAAAGAAGTTCCTGCGGCTTTCCCGGCAAAGTTATGGTTGAAAACCGGCAAGGATATGCTTTACACCTCACCAAGACCAGCCGGCCGTCGTCAACCTTGCGTCGAGATCACCCGCCCGTCCGGCCCGCGCAACACCAGTTGCAGCGCCGGCATGCCGTTGGCGTGAGTCGAGCAGCTCAGACACGGGTCGTACGCCCGCACCACCGCCGACACGCGATTCAGCATCCCTTCCTTGAAATGCTCGCCGTCGATGAAGTGCTGCGCCACCTGTTTGACGCTGCGGTTGATCGCCAGGTTATTGTGGCCGGTGGCCACAATCAGGTTCACCCATTTGATGGCGCCCTCTTCATTCACCTTATAGTGATGCAGCAGCACGCCGCGCGGCGCTTCGATCATGCCCACGCCTTCGAGCGAGTTCACGCTGGCGTGCGACCGCACATGCTTGCTGAGGATCTCGGGATCGTTGAGCAGGACTTCGATCTTCTCCAAGCCGTGCAAGAGTTCGATCAGCCGGGCGTAGTGATAGTGGAACGCACTATGGACGATGGGGCCCGAGCGCTGGCGGAACTCGGCCAGTTCGCGGTCGGCCACGGGCGTGCCGCAGGTGTCCGCGACATTCAGGCGCGCCAACGGGCCCACCCGGTAGACGCCGTTCGGGTAGCCGATGGGCTTGTAGTACGGCGCCTTCAAATACGAATCGCGCAGCGCCGCTTCGCCGATGAACTGCGAGTAGTCACGCGCGGGAATATCGGTGGCCACCGTGGCTCCTTCGGCATCGCGGAATTTCAGCAGGCCGTCATACCATTGCAGGCCGCCCTTGGGGTCCACCAGGCCGGCGTACATCGTAGGATCGGAACCGAAATTGGCGATCTCCTCTTCAAACTGATCGAGTACGGTTTTGAAGAACGCGAGGGTGCGCTCGCCGAGCGCGCGCGCGGCCGGCAATCCGGCGAGGATGCGGTCGCGCACCTCGCCTGCCAGCGGGGCGTTGACGCCGCCGGGGACAATCCACGAGGGATGCACGCGCTCTTGCGCCAGTCCCTGTATGATCTCCTGGCCGAACTTGCGCAGCGAAACTCCGGCGCGCGCCATGTCGGGATTGTCTTCGATGAGGCCGAAGATGTTGCGGTGCGCCGGGTCGCTGTCGAAGCCGAGCAGCAGGTCTGGCGCCGAGAGGTGGAAGAAGCTCAACGCGTGGCTCTGCACGAACTGCGCGCAATGGATGAGCTCGCGGAGTTTCACACCGGCGGGCGGCGGGGCCACTGCCATGATGGCGTCGCAGGCTTTGGCCGACGCCAGCAGATGGCTCACCGGGCAGATGCCGCAGATGCGCGCCGTGATCGCCGGCATTTCATAAAAGGGCCGGCCTTCGGTGAATTTCTCGAAACCGCGCACCTGGGTTACGTGAAAATGGGTATCCGTGACGTGCCCGGCATCGTCCAGATAGATATCGATTTTGGCGTGCCCCTCGATGCGTGTGACGGGGTCGATGACAAGTTTTCTCATGCGAGCGCTCCTACCCGAATTTCACTTTCGATGCCATTTCCGGCATGCGGCCCTCTACCAACTCTCCCAGAGCGTAGGCGATCGCCGCAGGCGAGGGAGGACAGCCCGGAATATGCAGGTCCACCTTGATCACTTCGTGGACCGGTACGGCCTGGCGCAACAGGGCGGGGACTCCATCGACGGGGACTCCGCGGCCTGTCTGTACGCCTTCCACATAGATGCGCTCCAGCATTTTGCGCGCCGGGTGCGAGTTGCGCATGGCCGGTACGTTGCCCGTTACGGCGCAATCGCCCAGCGCGACCACCAGCTTGCTCCAGCGGCGGATGGTGTGCACCTTCTCCAGATCGTCCTGCGAGCTGACCGCGCCTTCGATCAGCGTCACGTCCACCTGCTTGGGGAACTCCTGCGCATCCACCAGCGGGCCGTAGACCACGTCCACCCGCTTGGCGATCGCCAGGATGGCCTCGTCGATATCGAGCAGCGACATGTGGCAGCCGGAACAGCCGTCCAGCCACACGGTGGCAAGCCGGACCTTCTTGATCATGAATGACCTCCCCGCCTGCCGGTCAGGCGCGACACATTGCGATCCTGTTTCACCATTTCGTCCACCGCGAATCCCTTTTCCGCCAGCGCGCCCGTGGGGCAAACCTGCACGCACTTGCCGCAGTTGGTACAGCTCGAGGACTGCGCCCAGGGCCGGTTCATGTCGCACACAACCATGCTGCGGATGCCGCGGGAGCTGACGTCCCAGACATGCGCGCCTTCCACCTCCGCGCACACGCGAACGCAGCGCGTGCACAGGATGCAGCGGTTGTGGTCCAGCACGAAGCGGGGATGAGACACGTCGACGGCGAGCTTCGGATACGCGTAGGGATAGCGCACGCTGGTGACACCCAATCGCTGCGCCATGGCCTGCAACTCGCAATGGTTGTTGGAAACGCAGACCGCGCACTGGTGGTTGCGTTCGCTGAACAGGAACTCGATGGCGATCTTGCGGTACTGCTTCAGCTTCTCGGAGTTGGTGGTGACGCTCATGCCGTCCTGCACCGGAGTGGTGCAGGCGGGCAGCAGCCGGCCGACACCGGAGACCTCCACGATACAGAGGCGGCAGGCGCCCACCGATGAAATGCCGGCCAGCCAACAGAGCGTCGGGATGTACTTGCCTCCCGCGCGGGCGACTTCGAGGATGGTCTGCCCTTCCTGCGCGGGGACGTACTCCCCGTCGATTCGAATGGAAATGTTTTCAGGCATGGAGTTCCCTCTTGATGTGGGGCCAACGTCCGAGCTGGCGCTCGGATGCACAAGGCGGAGCCTTATGCCACACAAATGAACAGTTGCTCGCAGTCATGGTATTAGTGATGGTCCTTGATATCGCACCGCAGACATCGCGAGGCTTCGTCCAAAGTTTCTTCGTCGCTCAGAGAGATCATGGACTCCACGAAACTCTCCACCCGCTCCCGCGGCGGCAACTCTTCCAGGTTGTGGCGCCGGCTGGAACTGGGTTCCTCCGGAGGCGCGTTGCTATACGCAAAGCCGGGGTCGATCTTGTCCCAGCGATACGTGCCCATCAGCCGCTGGTCCATCTTGCGCGCGGCCTTCTTTCCGTAGCCCATCGCGTTGCTCACGTTGGAAGCGCCACTGATCAGGTCGCCGCCCGCGTAGAACTTGCTGCGGCTGGTTTCCATGGTGTAGCGGTCCACTTCCAGGGTGCCG
>JADGNS010000740.1 GCA_017883355.1 Candidatus Solibacter sp. | reverse complement strand
ACCCGAGCTTTGGTCTTCGGCATCTGCCCCTGACAAATCCCGAGCCCACGAGATCGCCCAGACCCTGGCGGATTTGCACTCCTCAGGAATCGAGGCCACGTACCTGACCTGCGATGTGACCGACCCCGAGGCGGTTCGTGTTGCGCTGGGCGAGGTGGCTGGCCGCTATGGCCGGATCGACGGCATCATCCACGGCGCCGGCGTCCTCCGGGACGGTTTCCTCGACCAAATGACCTCCGAGGATTTCTCCCTCGTCGCGGACGTTAAACTCCTGGGAGCTTGGAATCTATTCACGGCGGCAGAGGGGGCGGGCTTGAGGTTCTTCGTGGGCCTTTCCTCGGTGGCGGCCATCCAGGGGAATCCCGGCCAGACCAACTACGCTGCCGCCAACCGCATGATGTCGGCGCTACTCCGATATCTCCGCCGCGGGAACGGCGCCATCCTTTTCAAGGCGCTGATGCTGCCCCCGGTCGAGGGGGCGGGTATGGCCGAGGACCCGGAGGTCCGAGACTTGCTCAGACGCCGAGGCGTGGCTTACATCCATGTCCATGAGCTTGCCGGCCTGTTCTGCCGGGAACTCTTCGTCGCCCCGGCCGATGACGATTGGGTGATGTTCATCAGGGCCCTGCCCTCCGTGAAGACGGCACCGCTCGGTGATATTAGCCATCCCGCGATCAGTGGACAACTGGATGGCGGCCCCGTGGCCTTCAGTCCTCGGGACTTCCCCATGATCGATGGCCTCTCTTGCCTGGATCTGCGCCGTGAACACTTGGAGGCCTCCAGATCCTTCTCCACGCAGAACGATCTGTGGATCGCGGATCACCGGCCACACAAGTCCCTCACCCATCCTCTGGTCTCCGCCGCCATGATGATCGAGACCTTCATGGAATCCGCTCGCATCCTCTATCCCCACCTCCAGGTGCGGGGCGTGCGCCAGGTGCGTTTCATGGACATGATCTCCTGTCCTGCTGAGGTTCCCCGGTCTTCCAGAATCTCCTGCCGCCGAGCCGGCATCGACCTTCGGGAGGTAGTATGCGAGGTCTCTCTATCCGCAAAAGAGATCTCCCCCACGGGCCGGCTGGGCGACCGCTTCATCCCGTACTGCACGGGCCAGGTGCTCCTCGGTGGTGGGAGTGGAGAACTCGCCGAGTGGTTCCAGGATTTTCCTGTCCGTCCGGATGAGTTGCGGACTCAGTCCGTGAATCGTAAAGAGTTGCTCAGATGGTACGAAGACCGCACCGGGCTCGCCGGCAGGTACCGTGTGCTGGAGGTCATTGATGGTGCCGGTCCGGGGCTGGTTCGGGGCCGAACTGTTTACCGGGAGACCGGTGATTTCGCGCATCTGCACGCCGCCCGCTACCAATACTCTCCCTACCTTCTCGAGGCCCTGATGCAGTTGGCCGGCTTCCACATGTTGGCCATGGACCCACAGGATCGCCGCTCGATGCTGCCCACAGAGATCGGCGAGATGCGATTTCTGCGCCAATGTCGGCCCGGCGAACAGATAACCCTGGAGGCCCGCCTGCGGGTCCAGGACCAGGAATCTCTCACCTGGGACGCCCGGGGATTTGACGATCAAAGCCGCACTATAATGCAGGTTCGTACGATGCGCATGCACTGGGTTTCGCCGTGACGCGGTTCGAACAGATGGGGGCAGCCGCGGCACAGGATCGCCGAGAAGTAATCGTTCAGGCCGTGCGTCTGGTTCCTTGCGGGGACGTCGTCTTCTATGCCTCCATGCCAGGGAACTCCGCAACCTCCTCCGGATGCGCGACCAGTCGGGCGGAAAACCGTCGCCGGCTCGTCAGCATCCTCTGGGAACACCTTCGGGCGAAGGAAAGCCCTCTTTGGGAACGCCCCCATTTCTCCGACAGAGTCGCACTCCCGATTCAGATAGTCCACGATACGCTGGGCCGGCCCCATCTCCTGTTGGGTGAACACCAGGGCCCGGCCATCTCCTTCAGCACGGCGGGCGAAGATGTCTGGGCCGCCCTCTGTGGCGACGAGTCGGATATCGGCATCGATGTGGCCGGAAGCGCCGAATTCCAGGAAGGCTACCCCGTGCACCGGGTCTTCCACGTACCAGAGCTTCACCAGGCATTGGAGTTGGCGGGCGGAAACTTGGCCCAGGCCGCGGCGCTGCTCTGGTCTGTCAAGGAAGCCGTCGCCAAGGCCCTGGGCTGCGCCTTTCATCTTGTGGACCCGCGGGACATCCATGTCTTTCCATCGGCAGTAGAGGATGGCGGACCTGCCTTTTCCGTGCGCTTATCGGGGAAAGCTCTGGTGCGCTTTCCCATGGCCGACCGCCAGCCCATCGCGGTACGTTCGCTTCCCCAGGCCGAGATGTGGCTTTCCATCTGTGCCTATCGTAAATGTGGAACTGCATGAGAACATGGAGTTTGCGTATCCTCCGTCAATCCCTCCGTCTGGCCCTCAGCGCACTTGACCTGTTGGCCGTCGCTGCGTCGGCGGCTTTTAAATCCCGCGCTGCACTCCAGGTTGAAAACCTCGCGCTAAGACAGCAACTCGGCGTCCTGCATCGCTCGGTGAAGCGGCCGAAACTCACCTCAGCCGATCGACTCCTCTGGGCGTGGCTGTGCGATGTTTGGAACGATTGGCGATCTGCCTTGGTCATCGTTAAGCCAGAAACCGTCATCGCCTGGCACCGCAAGGGCTTTCGGCTGTTTTGGACATGGAAAGTGCGCTCTGGCCAACCCGGCCGGCCAGCGGTCCCGAAAGACGTGCGAGAATTGATCCGCAAAATGAGCCGCGAGAATCCGCTTTGGGGAGCACCCCGCATCCACGGCGAATTGCTCAAACTCGGCATCGACATCGGTGAGACCAGCGTCGCCAAGTACATGGTCCGACAACGGAAGCCGCCGTCGCAAACCTGGCGGACCTTCCTGGAGAATCACGTCAAGACCCTGGTGTCAGTCGACTTCTTCACGGTGCCGACCATCCGGTTTCAGGTCCTGTATGTTCTCCTGGTTCTGGCGCACGACCGCAGGCGGGTCGTGCATTTCGGCGTTACCGCCCACCCCACCGCTGAGTGGACTGCCCAGCAACTCCGCGACGCCTTTCCGTGGGACACCGCACCACGTGATCTGCTGCGGGATCGCGATCGGATCTTTGGCGACGAATTCAAGCAGCAAGTCAAGGACATGGGCATGCAAGAAGTTCTTTCTGCGCCGCGATCTCCTTGGCAACGGGCGTACATCGAACGGCTGATCGGCAGCCTCCGCCGCGAGTGTCTGGACCACGTGATCGTGTTCCACGAAGCCTCGCTATATCGGCAGGTGAAGTCGTTTCTGGCGTATTATCACGAATCCAGGACGCACCTCTCGCTGGCTAAAGACACGCCGGAGCCGCGGCCCGTACACCCGCCGGAACTCGGAGCCGTGGTCGCGATACCGCAAGTTGGTGGTCTTCACCACCGGTACGAGCGGCACGCGGCCTGAACACATCAGTCCTCCCCAGTCCCCCACCCAGCGAGAGCTGTGCCAACTCTTGCCGTCCGTCACGACCCGACGCTTTTCGATGGCCAATCGCAGTATGGATTTCTCATGCTTCTCGATTGCTCTGTGCAGGTGTACAACCAGCCACGGTTGTCAGCAAGCCAGTTGTCGCCGGCCTCAGCGCATCTGGGATTTGCGGTAGGCACAAGTGAAGAAGTGGAAGCTGTTTGATGCCGATCTGGGAGTCGACTCGGCGCGCGAGGTGCGGGAGTATTTCATTCCCGACTTCAGCAAGTGGAAAGAGCATGATTCGTATCAGGCGGCGTTGG
>JADGNS010000739.1 GCA_017883355.1 Candidatus Solibacter sp. | reverse complement strand
TTGGGGAAGTAGAGCGCGGTGCCGTCGGCATCGGCCACCAGTTTGTGCGCGGCCAGCGTCTGCCGGTAGGCCAATACGGCTAATTGCGCGTACTTATCGCCACCGGCCTTGCGCAGATCGGCCATCAATTCGGTATCGAAACGCTGGGATCGCTCCAACAGCGCATCGTGCTCGTGCCGCGCGCTGCGCAGCAGGTCGGCAGCCGTCGCGCCGTTGCGCCGCCACCACGCCCGTTCTTTACGCTCGAAGTACTCGATGGCATAGAGATCGTCGTACGCCAGCATCAGGTAGCGCGTGACCGGGCTCGCACTCACCTTGCCGAGTGCGATTCCGTACGCGAGCACGGGACCTCCGCGCCGCACTTCGCCAAGCTCGTCGGACTCGGGCAACCGGCCCGACGCGTCGAAGGCGGCGCGCGCCTGCGCCCGATCGCCGGCAAACGTCGTCACGCCCTCCGCCTTATCGGCGGCCAGGTAGAGGTAGCCCCAATCGATGCGTAGATCGTCGCCACGTTTCGCCAGCACGGGTTGCTCGCGCGAGCCCATACGCAACAGGGGAAGTCCGTCGAGCTGGTAGCGCGCGGCGAGCACCGGCTGGTCGGCGGTATTCACCACCACGTCGCTCGCGGCATCGAAATAGATCTCCACGGCGTGCTCGCGTCCGTCGCTGGACGCGGCGCTCCATTGGATATAGGTGAGCGGGCGCGAAAGCACGTCCAGATCGTCGGGCAGCGCGGGAGTGAAGAACGTCAGGCCCACCGTCGCGCCTCCGCCGGCGAATTCATAGATGGTGCGCGTGGGCAGCACTTCGAGCCGCGTCTGCGCCAGTTCGTTGCCCGCCTGCCGGTCGCGGCCCATGATTCGATAGCTCTTGCCATCGATGCGCGCATAGGCGGTGAGCGTATTGGGCTTGCCCGTCCAGTGTTTCGTGCCGTCGCCATTGAGGCGGTCGGCCATCGACCAAATGCTGAAATACGGATCGTGCGCTACCAGCGGAACGGCCGGCGGACGCATCTGCGCCGTGGCGCTAAACACGCCAAGCAAAAGGAAAACGCTGCAACGAAGCATATAAACAGAGTGGCATAAGGCTCCGCCTTGTGCATCCGATTCGAAGCGCGGACGTCTTCTGTGCATTCTCTGCGGCGCGCACAAAAGTACCGAAAACTGTACTGGTCCTTCCCATTTGGGCACTAGAAGGGGTAGAATGAAGATATGGCCAGAGGTTGGGAAAGTAAGTCGGTCGAGGCGCAGATCGCCATGGCCGAGAACCGCAGCGCCATTGCTCGTGCTAAAGTTCTCTCCGAAGAATCCCTCGACTTGCTCCGCAAGAAAGAGAGTATCCTTATGTCCCGCACCCGCGTGGTCCGGGATCTGGAAAACGCACAGAATCCCCGCTACAGGACTGTTTTAAGCAAGGCCCTGGCGGATCTGAACGCGCAACTTTCAACCCTCGCTGCCGAATAGCGAACAAACCGGTGTTCCGCATCACATGCCGTAAGGCTGTGATGCGGAGCACATCCACTGCCCACATCGTCGCGTGTACTCGTGCGCCGCCTCGCTTTTCCCCCTGTGCCATACTTGAAATTCAGCCCCAACACTACCCGGAATGTTCGCTTATTCACAAAACGACTATTACTGTGAGCAGGTCCCGCTGGCCGACCTCGCGCACCACGTGGGAACTCCCGCCTACGTCTATTCCGCTGAAGCCATCCGAAAAAACTACGCCGCTTACGCGCAGGCGTTCGGAGCCCTGCCGCACACTGTTTGTTACGCGGTGAAAGCGAATTCCTCGCTGGCCGTTCTCGCCCTGCTGGCCAGGGAAGGCGCGGGTTTCGACATCGTCTCCGGCGGCGAACTCTACCGCGTTCTTCAAGCGGGCGGCGATCCCTCGAAGATCGTCTTCTCCGGCGTCGGCAAAACCGCCGCCGAAGTGGAATACGCGCTGGAGAGCGGCATCCACAGCTTCAATTGCGAATCGGAGGCGGAACTCGCCCTGATCGACGCCAAGGCGGCGCGCCTCGGCAAGAAGGCCGGCTTCTCGATCCGCGTCAATCCCGACGTGGACGCCGTCACCCATCCCTACATTTCCACCGGCCTCAGCCAGCACAAATTCGGCATCGCCATCGCCGGTGCGGCGGCGGTCTACGAACGCTCGCGGCAGTTCGGCAACCTGATGGCTGAGGGCGTGAGTTGCCACATCGGGTCGCAGATCCTCGACACCAGCCCGATTCTCGAAGCCGTGGACAAGGTGCTCGCGCTGGCCAACGCCCTGCGCGCGCAGGGGCACCCCATCCGCCACCTGGATCTGGGCGGCGGACTCGGCGTGGCCTATCACGCGGGAGAGAAATCGCCCGAGATCGGCGCCTTCGTGGAAACCCTCTCCAGCCGCCTGCACGCTAGCGGGCTCATCGCCATGATCGAACCCGGCCGCAGCATCGTCGGGCCCGCCGGCGTGCTGCTCACCCGCGTGCTCTACCGCAAGCACAACGGGGAGAAGGAATTCCTGATTGTCGATGCCGCGATGAACGACCTCATCCGCCCCTCGCTCTATCGCGCGCACCACGAGATTGTCCCGCTACGCAAGAACGCTCTGCCGCCCGTCACTATGGATGTCGTGGGACCCGTCTGCGAAACCGGCGATTTCCTGGCCCGCGATCGCTCCATGGCCAATGCCATGCCCGGCGATTTCCTCGCCGTCTCGACCGCCGGAGCATACGGCTTCGTCCTGAGTTCGAATTACAACTCGCGTCCCCGCGCGCCCGAAGTGTTGGTAGATGGCGCCGCCTGGCGCATCATCCGGCAACGCGAGAATTACGCGGACCTGGTGCGCGGCGAGACGCTGTAGGAGCGCTCCCTAACGGTCGCGGCTCGGATTGGCGCGGCTCGGATTGGCGCATCGCAGCTCCGAATCGGAGCCGCGACCGGGGTACCCTCTGGGTCGGGAGCGGTTCTTGGGCACTCACTGCACCTGATAGCTCACTGTGATGTCCACGGTCTTCGGCGGGTAGCAGGCCCGATTGCTGCAAGCCTGATAGCGCAGCTTCCCGGTGGCCGCTCCGGGGCCCGCCGGAGCGTTCGCCGCCACCTTGAAGTTCGCCATCAGAAAGAAGCCCCCGGTGTAGACAGAAAGCGGCTTTTCGGAGAACTCGTACTTCTCCAACTCCGGTTTGGGGTACACCACCGTGCCGCCTTCCAGCGCCCCGGTCGAGGTCCACGTCAGCTTCAACGGGATCAAGTACTCCTCATTCGGCTGGTTGCTGTTGACGTGATAGCCTTCCTTCACGGTGACGGGGATTTTCGCCTGGAGCGCCGCGCTGCGCTTGCCGGCCACCTTCTGCGGCTCGCCCACGCTGAGGTATCCGCTACTTTGCGCTTGCGCGAAGAGTGAAGGCAGGCAAAGCCATGCCGCGAGAAGCGTCAGCGTCCTTAATAATCCCACCGGGAGCTTGCAGTAGCTGTTCGATGCCATCTTCGAAAACCTTCTTGCTGGCGAGGCCTATGTGGACCGCCGCGATTTTAGTGTTCCGGTCGATCAGGAACGTGGTGGGCAGCGCGTCGACGCCGCCGTAGATCTGCGCGGTGGCATCGTTGCCGATCACCACGCGGTAGTTCACTCCCAAATCGGCGAGAAACGGCTTGACCACTTCCCACCCCTCATCGTCCATCGATACCCCGAGCACGCTGAACCCCTTGTCCTTGTTCTTGCGCTCAAACTCCATGAACCAGGGGATTTCGATTTTGCACGGCCCGCACCAGGTGGCGAAAAAGTCCAGCAGCACCACCTT
>JADGNS010000738.1 GCA_017883355.1 Candidatus Solibacter sp. | reverse complement strand
TTTGGGGGAGGCGGGCCGCGATACGCCGCAAACCCGGGACTGACACCAAGTTTCCGGCGCAGTTTGCCGGAAACTGGCTGTCTGTCCCAGGGTTTGCCCCGGGAAACGCTTCGCCTGGCCGTGTCCCCCCAAAACCGTTAAGCACCCCGGCCAGGGTGTCGTCTCCAGTGGCGGCCATGGCCCTGCGTCATTCGAGATACCTGGCAAGCACCTCCTGCAATTGCTCCATCCTGATCGGTTTGCTCAGGTAGCCGTCCATTCCCGCCTCAAGGCACCGCTCGCGGTCTTCCGCCATGGCCCCGGCCGTCAACGCAACGATGGGTGCGTGACGAGCCGCGCCTTCGCGACTTCGGATTTGGCTGGTAGCCTCGTAGCCATCCATCTCCGGCATCTGGCAATCCATGAAAATCAACTCGTAGGGCAGCAGATCCGCCATGTCGACCGCTTCCCGCCCATTGGCGGCCACGTCCACCCGGCATCCCAGCTTGCCGAGCAGCGCTGACCCCACCTTCTGGTTTACGGTGTTGTCCTCCACCAGCAGGATGCGCCGGCCCGCGTAGCGCGGCACTTGCCCGGACTGTGGGGCTGGCGAGAGCGGCGACGGGAACCGCGTCCCCATTATTGGAGGTGTCACGCCGGTCTGCCGGTTGCCCAAGGCCCTTTCGACGCCTTCCAGCAGCACGGCCTCCCGGACCGGTTTGACCAGACAGGCGTCACACCCCGCCGCATCCATGTGGCGGACCTCGCCCCGCTCGTCCGCGGAAGCGATCAAAACGATTGCCGGTCCCTCGCCCTGGCCAGCCTCGCGCAGGCGCCGGGCCGTCTCCGCTCCGTCCATGTCCGGCATGGCGTGTTCCAGACAGATCAGCCGGTACGGTTCGCCGCCGGCCCTGGCGGCGGCCACCATCCGCAGAGCCTCCTCGCCCGACGCGGCTTCCTCCGCCCGCATGCCCCGCCGCGAGCACATCCCGGCGATCACCAGCCGCCTGATCTGGTGGACGTCCACCACCAACACCCGCACCCCGTCCAACTCTACGTTGGGCGGTTGGGCGGCCGCGGGAGACGGATTCGTGCGCAGCGGAATCTCGAAAGAGAAAGAGGAACCTTCCCCTACCTCGCTGGCCAGGCTCATGGTGCCCCCCATCAACTCGACAAGCTGCTTGGAAATGGCCAGTCCCAACCCCGTGCCGCCATACTTGCGCGTGGTCGAGGAGTCCACTTGCTGGAACTTCTGGAAGAGCAGTCCCTGACGGCCGGCCGGAATCCCGATCCCGGTGTCGTGCACGGCGATCTGGAGGCTCGCCACGCCGCCAGCGATCGCTTTACAGGTGGCTTCCACCAGCACGTGGCCGCTATCGGTGAACTTGATGGCGTTTCCCACCAGGTTCAGCAGCACCTGCCGGATCCGGCCGGGGTCGCCCAGGAATTCGCGCGGCGCATCCGGAGCGTACCAGAGCATCAGTTCCAGTTTCTTCTCGCGGGCTTTCAACGCCAGCAGGTCCACCACGTCTTCCAGGGCGCTGCACAGGTTGAGGGGGACAACCTCGAGGTCCAGCTTGGAGGCCTCGATTTTGGAGAAATCCAGAATGTCGTTGATGATGCCGAGCAGCGCTTCGCCCGAGGTGCGAACGGTTTCCGCGTAGCCCTTCTGCTCCGCGGTCAACGGCGTGCCCAAGAGCAACCCGGTCATCCCGATGACGCCGTTCATGGGGGTGCGGATCTCATGGCTCATGGAGGACAGGAATTCGCTCTTGGCGCAATTGGCGGCCTCGGCGCGCACGGCCATCTCGTTGGCCAGGGTGGTCGCCTCCTCGAGCTGGCGGTTGGTCTCCAGGAGTTCATTCTTCGCGGCTTCGGCCATATGCTTGGCTGCCTCGGCATCCTCGGCAATGCTCAGGGCGTTGCGATAAGCGCTCTGGATGATCTGGTTCTGCTCGCGGAGGGCATCCTGGGTGAATTGCGCGTTCTTGAACAGGTCGCTGGTCAACTGTTCCAGCGCGCCGAAGGCGTCGTCCGCTTCGACTTCGACGGATAGTCCGCGTCCCACGCAGGCGCCGGCCAGGATTTGGCTCAACCGGGCGATGCGCCGCTCGATCGGCGGGGCTTCATTTTTGGGTAGCTCATCGAAAACGCAGAAAGGCTGGCCGCGCATGTACTCGAATGGGTTGGCGCCGCGAAAGGACTTGATGCCTTCCAGCTTCGGCCCCGGCTCTTCGAATCCCAGGGCCTGCGCGACGCCGTGCGTGGTAGCGTCAAAATGCCGCTCGATCACCTCGCGATAGTCCACGCGGCGGCCCAACTGCTTCCATCGCTGCTGCTGCGAGAGTATCCAACCGCCGTATTCCGGCCAGGGCGTAGGCAGGAAGTCCATACGGTCATGCTCGATGCGCTGTCGCCCCATGCCGTCGTCGTACTCGCCCGACAGGGCCTGGGCCACCGGTTCGGAGTCGGGTTGGTTCAGGATGCCGGGGTAACTCAGTTCGACGGCGATTTCCCGGCGCTCGTCCGGCGATGCCCGGTGCAGCGCCAGTTCCGCCTCCAGCACGCTGCGCAGCATCGCTTTGTAGGTCTTGGGATGCTTTTGAATGAACTCTTCCGTGGTAGCGAAGCAGCAGCAGGGATGCCCCGGCCAGATTTCCTTGGACAGCCTGTAGATGAACCCGGTGCCACGAAACACGGAGATTTGGTTGAACGGCTCGGGAGCCAATACTCCGTCCACCTGACCGGTCTCGATGTGGAACGGCATCCGGACGGGAGACACCTCGATAATGGTCACATCCCTCAGCGGGTCCAGCCCGTGTTCGGCCAGGAACAGGCACAACAGGTAGTACTGCATGGAAAAACGGTAGGGCACGCCAAAGGTAAAGCCCTTCATATCGCGCACGTCCTGGATACCCGCGTGTTTCTTCGCCAGAGTAAGGGCCTGCCCGTTGACGTTCTGGATGCAGGCCAGGCGAATGTCGGCACGCCGGCCGTCCAGCCCCTGGCTGATTGCCAGCGGCATGGGGGAAAGCATGTGGGCCGCGTCGGTATGACCAAAGACCAGCAGATCTTTCACTCCGCTCCAGCCCGGCGCGGAGGTCAGATTCACCTCCAGGCCATTGCGCGCGAAATACCCATGGGTCTTCGCATAGAGCAACGGCGCGGCGCAGAGGATCGGGATAAAGGTTATGTCCACCTTGGGTTTTTCCAGATCGAGGTCGCCGATGGGGTACTCGATGGCTGCCAGTGGAGCCGCGGCCTTGCGGTGAACCGCGATACCCGAAAGCCCGCGGTCCTCGTTTCCCCGGTATGCCGGCTCACGTCCCAACTCAGCCCGCAGGGCGTTAACTTCCCGCTTCATCTCCAGGATCCGCTCCTCGCGGCCCTGCATCAGGCGGTTCATGCGACTGCTCTCCGCCAGTACTTTCTTCAGCGCTTCCTCCGCCCGTTTGCGCTCGGTGATGTCCAGCAGGGCAGTGCGGATACCGGTGGTCTCGCCCGCCAGGTTGCGCACCAGGGTGTCGTGGATTTCCACGCACAACTCGCTGCCGTCGCGCCGGAGGTAGAGGCGCTCGACGGGCTCCAGGGGTTGTTCCCCGGACAGTTTCCGGCGGATGGCCTCGCGGCTGGCCGGCCGCCCCGCCTCGGCTACAAACTCCCATACCGGCCGCCCCAACATATCGCGGGCCTGGTAACCAAGCAGGGCGCACTCGGCCCGGTTTACCCGGCGAATCACGCCGTCCCGGTCCAATTCGTGATACGCCACGGGCGCGTTATCGAACAGTTCGCGGAATTTCGCGTCGTTC
>JADGNS010000737.1 GCA_017883355.1 Candidatus Solibacter sp. | reverse complement strand
GGCATTCGATCGGATGTTGTGGATAGCGAGGCTCGAGACAACGAGATCGAAGGTGGCATCCGGATACGGAAGCGCGCGCATATCCCCGGTTTCGACCTGTACGCGGTCGCCCACACCTTCGATGGACGCGTTGAGCAGGGTGACGTCCTTTGCGTTGCCCGATTGGTCCTTGGTGCTCCAGATATCGACGCCCGTCACTCGGCCCGTCGTCAACCTGCGGGCGACCGCCGTCAGTACTGCGCCTCGGCCGCACCCCATGTCGAGCACCCCTTCGTCGCCGCGCAGATGAAGGCGATCCAGAATTCGGTCCCACTCGAGAAACTTGCCGCGCCTGGGCGTGTACAGAAAACTGCTGGTGTTCGCGACAAAAAAGACGAAACAGAACGTCATCCGCATGGCAGGGCGAATCGGCCCCTGCCACCAAAATATCGTCGCGCCGAGCCCGGTGGCCACGGACAAAAGACCAAAGATCACCGGGAAGTAAGGCGCGTCGTAACCGTAGTCGCTGCGTTGCACACTAATAATTGTAAGTTACGCGTTGCTCTTGCAGTTGTTCTCCGTTCGAACTCGCGCAGTGCCGCTCATCCGCATCACGCCCCATCCGGAAGTTGGGCTGTTCCGCGTCAAGCTGACGGGAAACGCGCATTGCTGACATTTGCCGGGCGCACAGAGGGATAGATCCCCCTGACGCCGCAGCGTTTACCAATCCAAGTTGCCGGAATGTCGCCGTCTCGTTGATTGGCCCGAAACGGCCTTCGGGGAGATCACCTTCACGCTTCCCCCAACGCGACTTAGGGGGCGTTTGGCTCCACTTCTACTGGTCGACAGCGACCGAGTCAGCGTCCAGGGCGAATTTGCCAGTCACGTGACCGGTCCCCATCGCAAGGGTATTGGACGGCCGTGGTGTTTCTATCGGTTCCTCCCCCGGCAATAGTGAGACACAGGCCACTGTGCACGTTCACGAGTCGGAACGTGCTCGCGTCAACGACGGTGTAGCGCCAACGGCGCGACGGATCGCTGTCGCAGGTGTACTGGACAGATCCTACGTTCCGTTCGGTGCTTCCGCCCGCGATGGTCAGGCAGAGGCCGCTGTTCAGGTTCGTGATCTGGACGATGTCGCCGTTCACGACCGTAAAGCTCCAAAAACGCGACGGATCTTGGTCGCACGTGAATTGGACGATTTGGCCGTTGTTGTCCCGGCCTCCTCCGGCAGGGCTCAGGCACAGGCCGCTATGCGCGTTCATGATCGCGACTCGCCCGCTGGGGGGAGCAGCGACTGCGAGTGCGGGCATACTCAGGGCCACGACGATGGTTGGGATGGAGACGCGGATCATGGACTTGATCGTGATTTTCATGGCTGACATTCTATAACAGTTCAGGTCGTTAGGAGATGGGCCGCTGAAACACATGCCGACCGGGCGAGTTCATGAAACCGACCTAGTACGAGGTCGCCGCGGCGCGCCTGCGCTCGGGGTGCGCCTTCGGCACTCGGAAACTGGCCAGAAACGGCCATATGGGAAGCGTCGCTAGGGCGCCCTTAAGTGAACAGCATTGGGGCTAGCATAGGGCTAGTGTAGCGTCCACGAATTGACTGGACAGGCCGACGGCACATCGGTTTTAGCCGCCGATGAACGCCGATGAACGCCGATAAAGATAAGTTGGATTCGCTGACCGAACGCGTGCTGGGTGCCGTCTTTGACGTCACCAACACCGTGGGTGTCGGTTTTCTGTTCCGACCGACGCACCCATAGACGCACGGGGCCCCAAATCTGTATCCTGGACTCCATGCGCGTCTCCCTGCCCATCCTCATCGCTGCACTTGCGGCGACCCTCCAGGCCCAGCCCGCGGACCTCGTCCTCCGCAACGGCAAGATCGTCACCATGAACCCCGCCGCGCCCACCGCCCAGGCCATCGCCGTCCGCGCCGGCAAAATCACCGCCCTTGGCGCCGACCGGGCCGCCGCCCAGTGGATCGGTTCCAACACCAAGGTCATCGATCTCCACGGCATGCTCGCCATTCCCGGCTTCATCGAAGGTCACGGCCATTTCACGGGCGTCGGCGAATTCCGCATGGGCCTCGACCTGCGCGAAGCCCGCACCTGGGACGACATCGTCGCGCAGGTGGCCCGCGCCGTCAAACAGGCCAAACCCGGCGAATGGATCGTCGGCCGCGGCTGGCATCAGTCCAAGTGGACCGCCCCGCCCACTCCTAACGTCGAAGGCTTCCCGCTGCACGATTCCCTCGACAAAGTCTCCCCCAACAATCCGGTGATCCTCACCCACGCCAGCGGCCACGCCGCCTTCGTCAACGGCAAAGCCCTCGGGCTCGCCGGCGTCGACGGCAAAACTCCCAACCCCTCCGGCGGCGAAATCCTCAAAGACGCCAAAGGCGCACCCACCGGCCTGCTCCGCGAACGCGCCCAAGGAGTAATCAGCCGCGCCCACGCCGACTACGAATCCAAACGCACACCCGCCGACCGCCTGGCCGAAACCAACAAGGCCATCCGCCTGGCCATCGACGAATCTCTCTCCAAAGGCATTACCACTTTCGAAGACGCCGGCTCTTCCCTCGCCACCGTGGACATCCTCAAGAAGATGGCCGACGCCCACGAACTCCGCATGCGCATCTGGATGATGCTGCGCGCCTCCAACGACCAGCTTGCCGCCAATCTCGACCGCTACAAGATAATCGGCGCCGGCGACGATTTCTTTACGGTGCGCGCCATCAAACGCGCCATCGACGGTGCTCTCGGCCCCCGCGGTGCATGGCTCCTCGCCCCCTACACCGACAAGCCCGATAGCAGCGGGCTTAATACCGACGACCCCGCCGACATCCGCAAAACCGCCGAACTCGCCATCCAGCACGGCTTCCAACTCTGCGTCCACGCCATCGGCGACCGCGCCAACCGCGAAACCCTCAACATCTTCGAGGACGCCTTCAAAGCGCACCCGGACAAGAAGGACCTCCGCTGGCGCATCGAGCACGCCCAGCACCTCAGCGCCGCCGATATTCCGCGCTTCGGACGACTCGGCGTCATCGCCGCCATGCAGGGCATCCATTGCACCTCCGACGCCCCCTACGTCCTCCTCCGCCTCGGCCCGCAACGCGCTGAGGAAGGCGCCTACGTCTGGCAGAAGCTGATGAAGACCGGCGCGGTGGTCGGCAATGGCACCGACGCTCCCGTAGAAGACGTGAGTCCCCTGGCCAGCTTCTACGCCACCGTCAGCCGCAAACTCAAGGACGGCACCGTCTTCTATCCGGATCAGCGCATGTCCCGCGTGGAAGCCCTGAAGTCCTACACCGTCAACAACGCCTACGCGGCCTTCGAAGAGAAGCTGAAAGGCGCGCTGGAGCCGGGCAAGCTTGCCGATATCACGGTCCTCTCACGCGACATTATGACCATCCCGGAAGACGAAATCCTCGCCACCGACGTGGTGTACACCATTGTCGGCGGCAAGATCGCGTTCGACCGCGGCGCTGCCGCCTCGCGGTAACTCAACACGTTTTCTCTGCGCTTGTCTCTGCGGTCTCTGCGCCTCTGCGTTGAAGTCGCATCTCCCAAACTCCAAGCGCACTGGAGCCCGTTGACCGGAACATTTATTTTTCTTTTTCCCTTGCTCTCAATCACTTACACATTTTTCGCCCCCGTATTGCTTGCCTTCGCATGATAAGTTCGAATCGTAGAGAGGCCGCGCGCACCACACCGCGCGGCCGCAACAAGTTTCTATCCTGGCCAGGATACGTTGCATGTGAGGTGGTACTGACTTCCCGTAGGCCCTTACAAGCCTA
>JADGNS010000736.1 GCA_017883355.1 Candidatus Solibacter sp. | reverse complement strand
TGTAGTCGAAATCCTGCTGATCGCGCTGCTTCTGGCGCAGCGAGAAGTTGCTCAGGCTGGTGTAGATGTTGCCCATATCGTGGAACAACACGCCGCCGACATTGTCGCCGATCAGAGGAAAGCGAAGCTCGGTTTGATTGAACAACAGGAAATTGCCGCCCAGCGAAAATCCGGTGGTAGAGTCGCGCGGTCCCGCCTGGTTTTCCGGGAAGCCGCGATGCGAGGAGCCGCCGCCGCCGAAAAAGCGCTCCGCCAGCGGAATGGCCGTCAACGGATCGCCCACGTAGTGGAACGGGTGGATGTCGCCGGCTTCGGTGCTGCGGGCCAGCACCAGCTTCTTGCCGATGGGGTGGTAGGTGGCATTGCGTATCAGGAAGCGCACGAACGTGCGCTGCGGCTCGGGCGCGCCCTCCACGAACGCACGCGCCAGCCCCACATCCACCGTGTTGTAGATCCCCTTGTGCGGTTCCACCGGATCGTCGCGGCGGTCCTGAATCCACGCAAAAGAACCGATCCCCACGCGCACCGGCTGCGAAAGCAGCGGGATCAGGAAGGGCGTGATCTTGAGCGTCGCATCATCCACGCTGACGCGGCGATACGTGTAGCGGTAGAAAACCGTGCTGGCCTTGGAAAGCCGCTGCGAAAGCTGCACCGAGCCCTCCGCGCGCTTGAAGGAAAACGTGCGTATGTCGCGCGAATCCTGGAACAGGGCGGTGAAGGAGAGGCCGAGTTTGTCCTGGTTGCGAAAGCGCGGCCAGTTGTAGCTCAACACGCCGCGGCGGTCCAGGGTGGAGACGCGTGTGCGCACGCTGAGGCTGTGGCCCAGCCCCCAGAGATTGTTGCGCGCCACGTCGAGGGAGACGCGCGCCGAAAACCCGGTCTGGCCTGCGCCCAGACAACTCTGGCATCCGCCGATGCGCGCCAGTTCGGCGCCCACGCCGGCCGCCAGCGAATAGCGCGCCGCTTCTTCCATGTTGTACAGGACGTATTTGCGGTCGGTTTCGCCATCGGGATTCTCCACCGCCGCGTCCACCCGGGCGAACACTCCCAGGTCATAGAAGCGGCGCTGCGTATCGGTGATCGCGGTGGGCGAGAGCGGGTCGCCCGGATTGAGCCGCAGACTGCGCGCCACCATTCCCGGCCGCGTGACCTTCAACCCCTCGGGGTTGATCAGCACCTGGCGGACGAACTGCTGCCGGCCCTCGTGCACCACGAATAGCAGATCCACCCGATTGGGTTCGGCCGCGGGCTTGGAACTCCATTCGAACGTAGCGTGCGGAAAGCCGTTTTCGAAGTAATCCGCCAGGATGGTATCGCGATCCACCGCCACATTAAATTCGCTGAACGGCTGTCCATCGGACGAGCTCAGCTTGGCCAGGATGCGCGCTTTATCCAGCTTCTCCACGCCGTCCACCTGCACATGGTTGACCAGAGACTGCGGACCTTCCTGAATTTCCAGCGTCACGCCGATATTGTCCTCTATGCCAAGGTAGTTGTCGGTCGCGCGAGAGGTCACTTTGACGTCGCGGAAGCCGTTCGACTCATAGAGATTTACGATGGTGTCCCGATCGCGGCGCACCAGGCTTTCGCTGTAGCGGCCATGCGGGAATTGCAGGAAGCTGGCGGTTTGCAAGTACATCCGCTCGCGAATCACGTCCTTCGAGAAGTACTCGGCGCCCCTGATGACGATAGCCACCAGCTTGTGCCGCTTCCCGGTGTTTACCAGAAAATCCACGTCGGCTCTGTCGTTCACCACTTTCTGCTGTTTGAACTCCACCTGGGTGTCGAAATATCCCTGGGATTGGAAATGGTCGCGCAGGTTGCGCGCGCCCTCCACCAGCAGGTCGTGGTCCACCGCGTGCTCTTCGAAGACCGGGATGAGGCGCCGCAGCTTGCCCTGCGAAACCTTGGCTCCGATGGTGTTCACCTGGATGCGCGGTCCCGCCTCGATGCGCAGGGTGGGAATCGCCTGGTGAGCCACCGGATCGTAGTTCAGGGATTCGAGCGCGACCTTGGCCTCCAGCCGGTTCTCTTTTTGCAGCAGCGCGCGCACGCCGTCCAGTCCCTGGCGCACGCGCAGTTGCGACACCGGCTTCCAGGTATGAAGGATCCACCGGCGGAATTTGGTGGCCGTCACGACTCGCGCCGGTTCCATTTTGAAATCGCCCAGCAGGATGGGTGTTCCGAAACGGGCGCGCCGTCCGCTATCGATTTCGAAGCGGATGTTTACCTGCTGGTGCGTCGGGTCGTAATCGAATACCGGATGGATGGCGCTCAGGTAGAGGCCGTTGCCTTCCAGCAGGCGGCGCTGTCCGGAGACCGCCGTTTCCAGATTGTTGTCCGTGTACTGCTGTCCCAGTTCCAGGCGGCTGGCGTTGCTCAACTGGCCGCGGTTGGGCGGATCGTCGACTTTTCCCGAGACCGACACGTTGCCGACGAACCAACTGTTGGTGGTGATGAATTTGACGATGACGCCGCCGCTATACGGCTCCGCATCCACCTGGATATCCCGGTAGCGGCCGGTGGCGAACAGCCGATCCACGCTGGCGCGCACCACGGACATGCGCAGCGGCTGATCGCGCTTCAGGGGCAGCATCTCGAAGAGCTCGGCGCCCTCCAGGGGTTGCACCGCTGGCTCGAACCGGATATTGACCACCGGTTGGCCTTCGTACTTCTGATATTGCGCCAGAAGGCTTCGGGGCTGCGCAGCCGCCAGAAGCAGGATGGAATAGGCGAGCAGCGATCGCACCAACCCAATGATAACCGATGCCTTGTAGGACAGGCCTCCCGGCCTGTCCTATTTGTTACCATCGCAATCGATGGACCCCTCCGATCGCGAGCGCTACTCGCGGCAAATCCTGTTCCCGGGAATCGGCGAACGCGGGCAGGAAGCGCTTCTGCAATCCCACGCGGTGGTGGCCGGTTGCGGCGCGCTGGGCAGTTTCCACGCCGCCGCCCTGGCCCGCGCCGGCGTCGGCCGTCTGACCCTGATCGATCGCGATTACGTGGAGCCCAGCAACCTGCACCGCCAGTGGCTCTTCGAAGAGTCCGACGCCGCCGAGGCCCTGCCCAAGGCCGCCGCCGCCGAGCGTCGTATCGGGCGCATCAATTCGTCCATTCGCGCGCGCGGCGTCATCGCCGATCTCACCAGTGCGAACGTGGCGGAACTGCTGGGCGATGCCGACATCATCCTGGATGGCACGGATAACTTCGAGACCCGCTACCTGATCAACGATTTCGCCGTGAGCCGCGGCATTCCGTGGGTGTACGGAGCGGCCGTGGCGAGCTACGGCATCACCATGCCGGTGATCCCCGGCCGCACCGCGTGCCTGCGCTGCGTCTACCCCGACCCGCCTTCGGGCGCGCAGCCCACCTGCGAAACCGCCGGCGTCTTGAACGTGATTGTCTCCGCCGTGGCCTCCCTTCAGGTGGCCGACGCGCTGCGCATCCTCACCGGCGCCGATTGGCGCGCGCGCCTCACCACGCTGGACCTTTGGAAGGGCGGCATCCGCCAGATCGATGCGCCCGCGCGCGATCCCGACTGCCCCACCTGCGCGCGCCGCGAGTTTCCGTACCTGGAGGACGCGCGCCGCCCGCCGGAGAGCCTCTGCGGCCGCAACGCGGTGCAGATCTCTGGCGCCGTGCGCCCCATCGATCTGGCGGCGTTGCGGGTCCGTCTGGAACCGCTCGGCCAGGTGCGCGCCAACGAGTACGCCCTGCGCTTCTTCATCGCCCCCTACGAACTCACCGTCTTCCCCGACGGGCGCGCGATTATCAAGGGCACCAGCGACAC
>JADGNS010000048.1 GCA_017883355.1 Candidatus Solibacter sp. | reverse complement strand
ATGCTGTGCCTCCACAGACGCCGCACCACACCGACCTTGGGAGCATCCCGCATCATCGCCCGCATCGCCAGCGCGGTAGCGAGAGCCCTCGTGCGTTCGATTCCTACCAGCGGCACAGCCTGGACCACGTCGTCCACAGAAACCCTCACGGCGAACAACGGGGAGTTCACCATGATTAACAGTTCGGCCGAGAGTGCCGCATCCGAAGAGATGAGCCGAGAGATTTCCGAAAGTTCGGCGTCGTCGCGGTCAAACAGGCGTAAAAGCGAGATAACGACGGGGTTAAACGGAGGAAGCTGTGCCAAACGACCTTGAGCCGGGTGCTCAACCGGGACGCCACTGCCCTCCGTGGCAGGGCCAGGGGGCTGACCTGACGGCGCCTCCTGTAGTGTCCGCAACATTTGCGAGCCACGCTCTTTTCCGCCCCACACCGAATCTTTCCGAATCCATCGCATGCGTTGCGACGATTATATCGCTACTCGTTCGTGAGTTCCTGCAAATTTCGCCGGCAAGCCTATGTCCGGAGTGGCCCTACCGGCGGGTGCAGGAAGCGAAGCGTGGAGAAGGGTCTGAGCGGCCCAAGAACGCAGCACCGGCGAGATGGTCATCTGTTACCATCTTCTTTGGTCCGATCAGGACTTCCAATGATCTCGATCCGGAAACAAATCGAGCAATCGGAGAGCTCACTCCTTCGGTTCCGGGCATTGCGGAAGGCCTACCTGGAACTGACCCGAGTTCTGCCGAAGGCGGCGTTGCCGGTAAACCCCGAACTTGCTGGGCAGTGCAAAGAAGAATGTGACCGATTCGAGGCATTGCTCGACGAAACTACCTCGGCGCAAACCATCGACCAGGCGGGGAAGGCCGCGCTGGAACAGTTCGAAGCGATTTACCACTCCAACCGTGCAGGCATCGAGGAGCGCGACGCGGTTCTGAAGGATGTGGTGGCGTCGGTAGCCGAGGCGATCAGCAGTTTCAAGGGTCGGGATGAGCGTCATGAGACCAATCTCAGCCGGCTTGCCGATGAATTCGACTCACTTTCGCGCGTGGAGGACCTCTCCGAGATCCGGCGCCGCCTCCAGAAGCAGGTAGGCAAGCTTCGCGAGACCGCACAGGAGATGCGCCGCGAAAATGACAAGGCGGTGCAGCAATTCGCCGCGCAGCTTCCCGCCTACCAACAGCGGCTGGAAATGGCGCGCAAACAGTCCGGCGTCGACCGCCTGACGGGTCTGGGGAGCCGGCGCGAGGCAGAACGCCAGTTGCGGCAATTCGACAAGCAGGAACGTGCGGTGACCGTCCTGCTCTTCGATATCGAAGGTTTCAAGGCGATCAACAGCCGGTACGGAGCCCTGTTCGGCGACAAACTACTGCGTGCCCTGTCCCACCAGTTGCACAACCGCTTCCCCGAAGATGGAATGCTGTTCCGCTGGGGCGCCGATGAGTTCCTGGTGATCGTAGAAGGTTCTCTTGCGAGTTGGTTGGAGCAGTGTCGCGACCTATGCCAATCCTTCGCTACTGGAGGTAAGTATTACACTACGGTCGACGACGGTTCCAAATTGGCGCTGGCCGCCGCGGTGGCCTTCGGCGCGGCGCAGTACACCAAGGGCGAGAGCATGGAAGAGTTGTGTCACCGAACGCAGATAGCACTCGACCAGAGCCGTCAACGCTTACGCCGATGACACCCGCCGTCCTGCAGGAACAGCTGGCCGACCTCGTCGCCTTCCAGTGTGTGCTGGTGGCGCTGCGTGGAATCAGTCCGGGAGCGTCGGAAGAGATGCTTTGGCAGACCCTGGTCTCCGAGCTGGTCGAACAATATGGACTGCGTCGAGCGTGGTATGGCCGGTGCGTAGAGCATGCGCTGTACCCGGTCGCGCTGGTTGAGGGCCGTCATGCGGGTTTGGACCATATTCCCGCGAAGGTTGCGGAAGACTCGGTCCTGGTGACGGCTGCCAGCCTCGTTCTGCCCGTATCGGTGGAAGGGACGGCGGAGGGAAAACTGCTGTTGTTCGCCGAAGGCGCAGTTGGTCATGAGCGGGCCGGGCATATTCGAATCCTGACCTCCGAGGCCACCACCATGCTGGCGGAACGTCGCTCGCGGATTCGGAATGAAGAAGCGCTGAAACAGGCAAAGCTAGAGGCCGAGTCCGCGAACCGCGCCAAGAGCTTGCTGCTGGCGAACATGAGCCACGAGATCCGCACGCCGATGACCGGGGTCCTCGGCTTCGCCGACCTGCTGGCGAGTACCCAGCTCACCGACGAGCAGCGGGATTATGTGGAGACCATCCGCTCCAGCGGAGAAGTGCTGCTCGCGCTGATTAACGACATTCTGGATCTTTCCAAGATCGAAGCAGGACAACTCCGTCTGGAGACTCTACCGGTCGATATCCGCTGCATGGTCGAGAAGGTGATGGGCCTTCTGGAGGTGCAGGCTTCGGCAAAGAAACTGCTTTTCTTCCAGGTGATCGATCCCGCGGTGCCGCCGGCAATCCTCGGGGATGGAGTGCGGTTACGGCAGATTCTGGTGAACCTCATCGGCAATGCCGTCAAGTTCACGGCGGCAGGCGAGGTGTCGCTGGCGGTGATGGGGCAACCCCTCGAAGACGGGCGCTACTCGCTCGGGTTCAGAGTGCGCGACACTGGGCCGGGCATCTCTCCCGAGCACCAGGAACGGATTTTCGATTCGTTCAGCCAGGTGGACGCCTCCATCAGCCGGAAGCACGGCGGAACCGGCTTGGGCCTGGCGATCAGCATGGCCTTGGCCAAGCAGATGGGCGGCTCTTTGTGGGTGGAGAGCGAGGTGGGAAAAGGATCGGTATTCCACTTCTCGCTGGTGGCTCAAGCGGCGGCTGGCAACATCCCACAGGCCCGCGGACGAGGCATCATGGAGACCATCCGGCAGGCCAAATTGCCGGAGTTGCGCGTGATCGTGGCGGACGACAACCGCGTCAACCTGCGAGCGATCCTGGCCCTCCTTCAACTGCTGGGATGCCGCGCCGATTCAGCGGCGAACGGGAGAGAGTTGATGGAACGGGTAGGCCGCGCCGATTACGATGTGGTGTTGATGGATGTGCAAATGCCCGAACTCGATGGGATCGAGACGACGCGGCTCATCCGACGCAACCTGCCAGGCAATCGCCAACCGCACATCATCGCGCTCACTGCGGCGGCTTTCCCCGAAGACCGGATGCGCTGTCTGGAAGCTGGCATGAACGACTACGTCGCCAAACCTGTGGATGCGGAAGACCTGGTCAGTGCGCTACGCAGGGCGAGAGCCTTGGCCGCCGCTAACGCTCGCGCCGATTCAATAGTGAAGGAACCCACCTAATACCTCGCGACAGGCTGAGAGCCCCGATTATCCACCGACGCGCCAAAGGGCGGTTTCCAAGAAGACGCCTTAGGAGTACAATTCAGAGGAAAAGTCCTAGGCTGACCGTCGTACTGGCAGGACTAGCGAAATCCGCCGGTTCAGCCGATGATTAGGGTAGCGCTTATGTCAGTGGACTGCATTAGTGGCGACCGCAGGGCAGACAGACGGTACGACTTCCGAATGGAGGTGCGCTTCAGTTATTCGGAACGGGGTGTCACCTACTTCGGCGCGGGAGTGACTATCGATCTGAGCGGGGGAGGGGTTCGTTTTCAAACCGAAACACCGCCTCCGATCGGAGCAGTAGCCGAACTGAGGATCGCCTGGCCCTTCTTGTTACAGGGATCCTGCGCCTTGGAACTAGTAGTTTGGGGAGCGATCCTCGGCACGCGTGACGGCGACACGGTCCTGCGAATGAGCGGTTACGAATTCCGCACCCTGGGGGAAAGGTCGTTCTCAGAGTCGCGGGAGTGCCCGGAATCGTACAGCATCACAGCGTAGTGGGACCGGCGGCAGGACGCACCGGGTTTCCGATCTAATTGCGCGTGAAGATCTGCGGGAGGCTGGAGAGGATCCGCTCGACATAGCTGGTGGTTTCGGGGATATTCGGTACCGCGCCAGCCTCGTCCACGCGGGACGGCCCCGCATTGTAGGCGCTTAATGCGAGGGCGAGATTGCCGTGGTAGCGGCCCAGCAGTTCCTTTAACAAACGGGCGCCAACGTCCACGTTCTCCTTGGGATCGAACGGGTCCTTCAAATTGAACTGTAGGGCGGTAGCGGGCATGATCTGCATCAGGCCGACGGCGCCCTTGGGGGACACCACACAGGGACGGAAACCGGACTCCTGCTTCATGACGCTGCGGAGGAGGTCTGGCCACAACCCCTCGCGCTGTGCGGCGCCGGCGATCAGAGGCTCGAGTTGTGGCGGCGGCACCGGGTCGCAATCGATAGACCCAGACGAGTATACATCTGTCTCCGCAGCAGGGGGCGGCAGCATAAAGAAGGAACGTGCCTGGTGTTGCAGCACCTGGCCCGGGATGGACAGCCGCTGTTTCTCGATAGAGGCCTGCATGAGCGACACCGACTGACGTTGCGCCGCCGCAGCCTGTTCCATTGCCTGGCGTACGTCCGGTTTGCCCGGCGGATCAGCGCCGAGAACCAGGCCGGATGCACCGGCCAGCACGAGACAGATGTAAGCCATTACACGAAATCGCATTGAAACTCCCTATAATTCCAAGTCGTTCCCGCCGATATTCTCTGTAAGGACGCACCGCCAGGTGGCAGGATTCACTTGCGGTGGAAGGAGTAAGACCGTGGAAATCAACCCATTGTCCGGAATCAACTTGCTGGTACCAGTCGATCCGACGCCCAAAACGCAGCAGGACGCTGCGACGCGCCAGATCGTCTCGGCCGTCCAGGCGCTCAACAAATCGGAGCTGTTTGGCGAGAACCGCCAACTGCAATTCACGCGTGATAACGATACGCACCGAGTGATCATTAAGATTACGAACCCAAAAACCGGGGAGATCATTGACCAAATTCCCCCCGAAACCGTTTTGCATCTGCTCTCGGATCTACCGGTGGGCCGGAATAACGGAGCCCAGGCACTGTGATGTGGAAAGATGCCTACCTGGAGAGCCGCATCCTGTCGGCGAACCCGCTCGAGCTGGTGAGCCTTCTGTACCAGGGAGCGATGGATGCGATCCATGACGCGCGCAAACACCTTGCGGACGGGGACATCCCGGCACGCTGCCAGGACATTGGCAAAGTTACCGATATCCTGGCGGAGCTTGAGGCTTCGCTGAACCACCAGGCGGGAGGTTCCATCAGCCGAGGGCTGGCCGATCTGTACCAGTATATGAGGCTGCGCCTGATGGAGGCGAACATCCGGCGGGACGACGCGATGCTTCTCGAAATCCAATCGCTCTTGGCCACGATGGCAGAAGCGTGGAGAAGGATACAGCAGGTGCCGGAATCGAAAACCGATGGGGCGATCGAGGCAGCAGATGTCCAGTATCCCGCAGCAGCCTGGGGCGGAGATTTCGAGGCCGGACGCGGCAGGGAATTCGCTGCACATGGCTGGAGCGCTTAGTCCTTGGGGGGCGTATTGAAGCCGGCAGCCACCACTTGGGCTAGACCGAGCCCGCCGCCGGCGGACAAGCTCTGCGCGAACATCTCCTGTGCATACTCCATCGCGGACGACATCGACTGGTCGTCGCCAGTGCCCATCCATCCGCCTTCGGACTCCCGCATGCCCTTCAACATCTGACCGATCAGGAGCGCCTCGAACTGACGCGCAGCGTCTTTGACACGCGCGGGATCGTCTTTCGGCCGTGCCGGCGATTGCGAAACGGACGCAGCGGCGGAAGAAATAGCGTCAATCATACGGCCTCCTCAGATCACTTCCACATCGGCTTCGAGGGCACCTGCATTCTTGAGGTTCTGCAGGATCGCAATAATGTCCCGCGGGGTGGAGCCGATGGAGGTAAGCGCGCGGACCAACTCCTCAACTGTAGCTCCCTGCTTGAGTAGTACATTGCGCGCCTGCTCCTCCTTCACCCCCATGTTCACCTGCGGTGTGACCTGCGTGGTGCCAGCGGAGAGGGCGTTGGGTTGGGTCACGTTGAGGGTGGTTTGAATCTCCACGGTGAGGTTGCCTTGCAGGATCGCCACGGGAGCAATGCGTACCTCCTTACCCATCACAATGGTGCCGGTGCGCTCATTGACCACAATCCTGGCGGTACGATCAGCCTCTACGGTAAGGTTTTCCAGCTCCGCTACGAATTCGGTGGATGCCTTCTGGAGGGCGGCAGGAATCGCCACGGATACCGACGCCGCGTCATCGGCGTGAGCCACCGGACCGAAGCGCTTGTTAATGGCCTGGCTGATTCGCGACGCGGTGGTGAAATCGGAATGATTTAGTTGCAGCCGCATCACCTGGCCGACGGGGGGCGACGGGGAGGGGCGTTCGATGATCGCGCCATTCGGAATCCGTCCTACCGTGGGATGGTTGACAACCTTGGCGTTCGAGCCGCCTCCGGCGGCAAACCCGCCGATTACGAGGGGGCCCTGGGCGACCGCGTAGGTCTGCCCGTCGGGGGCTTTCAGTCCGGTCATCAACACCACGCCACCCTGCAGGCTGGAGGAATCGCCCATTGCCGCGATGGTACAGTCAATGCGTGACCCTGGGCGCGCATAAGGCGGAAGCACCGCAGTGATCATCACCGCCGCGGTGTTCTTCACCTGGATGGCGGTCGCCGGAACCGTGATCCCCATACGTTCCAGCAGATTCGCCAAGCTCTGGGCGGAGAACAGCGTTTGACGGCGGTCGCCGGTCCCGGCCAATCCCACCACCAGGCCGTAACCCATCAACTGGTTGTCGCGTACGCCCTCAATCGACGTGAGTTCCTTCAGGCGGCTGGCCGCGGGAGCCAGCGTGACGAGGAGCAGAAATGAAGCCAGTGCCTTTTTCATGAAGCCTCTCAGAAGGGTAGTAGCCCGAGCAGAATCCGGTAAAGAATAAACGGGCGGCGGATGGCATCGCCGACCACACCCTTGCCGTTGACCTTGATTTCCAACTGCGCGATCTGGTCCGAGCGGATCAGGTTGCCTGGGCTGAGATCCACGGGCCTGACGACGCCGCGGACGGTGACGACCTGGCGCTCGGAGTTGACCATCACGTCCTTCGTACCCTCCAGCACCAGGTAGCCGTTGGGAAGAACATGGGTCACGCGGGCGCTCAAAGTAGTGCTCAACGACGTCTCGCGGCTGGTGGTGCCGTCTCCGGTGAGCTGGGAATTCATGGTGGCGTCGGCCAGGTTTTGCCACGGTCCTGTCTTTTTTGTGATGCCGCCGAGTGCATTCACCGACGCTTTTGCACTCGATTGGCGCGACGTCTTGGTAGTGCCCTTGGCGATTGCCGAAGCGCGCTCCGTGACCAACACCGTTAACAGGTCGTCGACGTGCGCAGCCCGCACATCGGTAGCGAGTTCGGTGAGGCGGGACGACTGCGACCACAACGAGCCGGCCGAAGGCTGGTTGGCGGGTGCTGCCGGGTGCTGCGTCGCCTCCTGGATGTAGCGGTCGAGTGGAGAGGGTTCGACCACCTTCGTTTTCTTGGCCGCTGCCGCCGAAAGCGCCAGGCCGAGAGACCCGGCGACAAGCAAGAGAATGCGGGAGTTGTATGACTGCATCTTATTTCACCTGAGGCACTCTGGTGAGCACGAACGCCTTTCCTTTTTCTTTCACTCGGGCCTGAAACAGGCGGTGGGTGTCTTCATTTCGGATCGCCACAAGGTCACCGCTGCGTCCGGCCGTTTCCGCTTTCCCGGAAAACGAGAGCCGGGCGGCGCCACTGCGCACTTCCACGTCCACTACGTCGCCGCGGTTTACGTCGAACGGCGCCGCCAGTTGGTCCAGGCGGATCGGAGCGCCCGCGGGGAGCGGGCGTAGCGGCAGGCGTCCGGCTACCTGTTCGACGGAGCGGGCGAGCTTTTTCGGTAGGGGGAATCCCAGGGTAGTTTCCAGCCGGAGTTGTCGAACCTCCACCGGCTGGCCGGCCCGGAGGCTCTCCGTTGCTACAACCTGAACCGTGCCGGCGGTGACGGTTACGCGCGCCCAAATTGCGAAGCGGCGGGCGTCTCCGTAAACAACGTTGCCGCGCCAGAGCACCGGCGAACCGGCAGCCGCCGGCGTTCCCAGGCGGTCCCTTGGGAATTCGATCCGGCCGCGCGGTACCTGGTTGCGGCTCATTTCCACAATTTCAATCGTGGCTTCCGGAACGTCCAGAGAGGCACGCATCGCCTCCGTTACCGCGGCGCGTGCCAGCGGCTGCATGGGCCACTCGAAGCAGAGGTCCTCGATGGTCGCGAACTCAATCGAATTCCTGCGGGCCAGGGAGACCAACTCGGAAGCATGCATGATGCGCCGCGAGCCCGGCAATGGCGCAAAAGCAACCGACAACTGCGGAGGGAGCGCGGCGAAAGCAGGTATCGCAACCGCCAGATCGCGCGCGAGAATCCGTTCGCCCTCCACCTCCCGGCAGGCGCGCTGCTCAGCGGGAGCGGAGCAGGCGAGAACGGCGATGATTAAAGCGGCGCGCAACTTCATCGGGTGATGTTGTTGACCTGCTGATACATGTCGTCCGCGGCCTTTACCACCTTGGAATTCGCTTCGTAAGCGCGTTGAGCGACGATCAGGTTGATAAACTCTTCGACAATACTGACATTGGACTGTTCGGTGTAGCCTTGCAGGAGGGACCCTAATCCTTCCTGTCCGCCCGGGTTGGCGAGTGTGGGCTCGCCGGAGGCGTCAGTCGGCAGATACAGGTTGCGGCCGATGCTGTTGAGGCCGGCCGGATTCGGGAAGCCGGCGATCTGGATCTGCCCGGCCTGCTGAGCCGCGGTCTGGCCCGCCTGCGTATAGCTGACGGTGCCGTCCGGGGCGATGGTGACGTTCTGGGCGTCGGCCGGAATGGTAATCGCCGGCTCCAGCGGATCGCCGTCGGAGGTCACCATGTTTCCTTCCTTATCCATGTGGAAGGAGCCGGCGCGCATGTAGGCGAGGTCGCCGGTAGAGCGCCGTACCTGGAAGAAGCCGCGGCCCTGAATCACCACGTCCAGCGGATTGTCGGTAGCCGCAAAGTTGCCTTGCGTGAAGATGATCTCATTGGAGGAAGTGCGCGTACCCAAACCCACCTGCAGGCCGGTTGGGACGACGGTTGACTGACCCGCGGCACTGCCCGGCTGCACCATGCTCTGGTAGAGCAGATCCTGAAACTGGGCCCGGCGCATCTTGAAACCGGCGGTGTTGGCGTTGGCCAGGTTGTGGGCGATATTATCCACGTTCATTTGCTGCGCCGTCATTCCGCTGGCGGCGCTGTAGAGTGCTCGAATCATGAATTAGGCTCCTTGTGTTTCTGGTTGCATCATGCGGCCGCCGAAGCGGCGCGCTGGACAGGGGACCTGGCAGAGGATCTTGCCGATCCTTCGATCAGTTCAACCTTGGCGCGTGCCAGGTCGACGGGAAAGCCCTGACCCTGTTGGGCAGTCAGGTAGCGGAGCAGAGCGCGTTCACAGCGCTTGGGCCAGTTCAGCCATCGGGGGGCGTACGCGCCGTTGCATCGCAGTTTCGACCGGTCCGGAGGGGTGGGCGAGGGGTAGTCCCCGAGCAGGGCACCCGCAGTCATCGGAGCGGTCAACGAGGTTTCATTGGATACTGCATCGTTCATTTCTTCATCTCCTGTGAAGCTTCCTAGGTATCTACGACCCGACGCGGGCCACTTCATCAATAGTCTTGCGGTTCATGTCAGCGCTGATGCCGATGGCTTTCTGCAGCATTTCGAACTGACGCATGGTCCCGACCAGCCGCATGGCAGCTTCGGCTACCGGGACGTTGGAGCTCTCGAGCTTGCCTTGCTGTAGCGTCGCCTGGGTCGCGGCCACAGGCTGGTTCTTCGGATCCGGGTTCAGAAAATAGGTGCCGCCCATCTTCTTTAAGGAGGCGATGCTTTTGAAGTCCACTAAGCCGATCTGCCCCAGAGATTGACCATCCTGGCGCACCGTTCCATCGGTTGTGATCTCGACTGGCTTACTGGGTGTCACCTGGATGGGTTTCCCATCCACTCCGCGAACGGGGTAGCCCTCGGTGGTGGCCAGTTGTCCCGAAGGAGAGACCTGCAGGTTGCCGTTACGCGTGTACAAGGGGCTTGAAGGCCCGTCGACCGCCAGGAAACCGCGGCCGGAGATAGCGACGTCGAACTGGCTGCCGGTAGGCACCAGGGTTCCCTGCGAGAAGTCCGTCCACTGGTGCTCCACGACTGGAAGGGCGAAGGACGCATTGCCGGTAGTGGGATCCCGCCCTTCGGCCGAGGTATAGAGGCCGTAGAACTCACTGTCGCTCTTGTATCCGCTGGTAGCCGAATTGGCCAGGTTATTGGCGAGCAGGTCGAGCGATTCGAGACGAGATCGCAAGCCGCTTGCCGCGGCCACTGTCATTGGGTCCATGGGCACCTCCCCGGGGCGTAGTGCAACTAAGTGGCCCAAGAATAATTTGCAGAAACCCTAGAAATTCCCTCAAGAACAGACGATATGGGCGATACAGGCAGCTTTCGCCCCGTCAACTTGTTGACGAAAAACCGAGGCGTCAAAAGCCTAACACCAGCCACCGCCCCTATCCGGCTGAATAGATGAGGCCGATACTATGGCTCCTCATGTGCTTTCCACTGGGCGTGACGATTAGCGCAACCGCAACGGCTGTAGCCCCAACCCGATCCGCCCCGGCACCGATGGGGACGGACGGGGCGACCGACGCGGCGGACTCCTCCGGATTCGCGGAGCAGTTGCAGGGCTTCAAGGCGGCCGATCCGATTGCGGTGGCCTTAACCCCCCACGCTCCAGTTGCGTCTATCAAGGTAGCGGCCGGTAGCGAGCAGGCGACCGACACTGCCGAATCGACCGACAATTCAACCGGAGCCGCCATGCTGGCTGCTCTCCTGTTTGGCGTAACGGGTGCGGCTCCAACCGCGCTACCTCTGGAACTCCATCTCACCGGTGATTCGCTCCCATCGGTGGAGGCGACTGGAGGAACCGGGACGCCATCCGGACAACAGCGGCTTCTCGCCGGGATATTGGACGCTCAAGTGATGGCCGCTCAACTGGAAGCGGCGGCGACGCAGGTCCAGCAGCCGGCAGCCGCGCTCCTGGAACTGGTTCAGTCGAAGGCCGCCTCAGAGACTTCCTCGCCCGTGCCCCCGCCGGCGGTTCCTGCCCAAGGGGGCTCCGAAACCACAGACATGGCTTTCGCCGCACGTCTCAGACCGGGTCCGGCGACCGCGAGTGACTTAGCCTCCTCGCATCGCTCTGGAGAAGCCGTTCCGCGCATTACCGCCATAGCCGAATTCCGCCGGGCCGAAGCAGACGGTGGACGGAACCAGAATACGGGTCTACAACCGGCCCAGCAGATGGCCAACCCGGCGGCTCAGACCTTCATTACTACCGATGGATCCGCCTCCCCTGCCGCGACGGACAAGCCTCCCGCTCTGGCCGGCCCGGAAACGCGTACCATCGCGCCGGAGGCTACCCCTGTCAAGTCCACAGAGCCGTTGAAGGAATTGTCCTTGCAGATGGGTAGTCCGAACCAGGAACGGGTGGAAGTGCGGATGGTGGAACGCGGCGGCGAGTTGCACGTCGCGGTCCGGACCGGCAGCGCGGATCTGGCGCACGGCCTGCGTGAAGGAATCTCAGACCTCGTAAGCCGCCTGCAGGAGACAGGGTTCCGCACCGACACATGGCGTCCTGTCCACGGCGCGGCCTCCGTGAGCGCCGCCTCGGGCCCGCAGCAAAGCGCGACCGAATTCCGCAATCACAGCGATTCGCAATCTAATCCCGGCTGGTCGCAACAACAGACCCGCGACCAGCGTGAACACCAACAATCAAACCGGCCCAGTTGGGTGGAGGAGTTGGAAGGTAGTCTCACCCCCACGGCCGAACCGTCACCAGGAGAAAAACATGGCCTCTTCCGTTAGCGCA